>NZ_CP152038.1:0-10000 GCF_038630735.1 Solibacillus sp. FSL K6-1781
TTGGAACATTTAGAAAACCTATGGAATGCCGTCCTTGCCCAAGCTGAACAGAAAATCTCGAAACCGAGCTTTGATACTTGGCTGAAATCAACAAAACTTCTTGCGCATAGTGGCACAAAAGTGACGATTTCCGCGCCTAACTCTTTTGCCCGCGATTGGCTTGAACAATATTACATCCATATGATTACAGGAATATTAAACGAGTTAACTGGAGAGGATCTAGTCATTAATTTTGTTGTCCAGAAAGATCAGACGGCAGACGACTTTGAACTACCGCCCCCAATTACTCAAGCAAAATCAAGTGAACACCATGACATTACCCCGGGTATGCTCAATCCAAAGTACACATTTGATACATTCGTTATTGGTTCCGGTAACCGCTTTGCCCATGCAGCGAGCTTAGCTGTAGCAGAAGCACCCGCAAAAGCTTACAACCCGTTCTTTATTTATGGGGGGGTAGGTTTAGGAAAAACTCACTTAATGCATGCAATTGGCCATTATGTAAAAGAACATAATCCGACAGCAAATGTCGTCTATTTATCATCCGAAAAGTTCACAAATGAGTTCATTAACTCCATCCGTGATAATAAAACAATCGATTTCCGAAATAAATACCGCAATGTTGATGTACTGCTCATTGACGATATTCAATTTTTGGCTGGTAAGGAATCGACACAAGAGGAATTCTTCCATACATTCAACACACTGCATGAAGAATCAAAGCAGATTGTCATCTCAAGTGACCGCCCTCCAAAGGAAATCCCTACTTTAGAGGACCGTTTGCGTTCACGCTTTGAATGGGGACTAATTACGGATATTGCACCACCAGATTTGGAAACACGTATTGCTATTTTACGTAAGAAGGCCAAAGCAGATGGGCTCGATATTCCAAATGAAGTCATGCTTTATATTGCCAATCAGGTTGATACAAATATTCGTGAACTTGAAGGGGCATTAATACGGGTTGTGGCCTATTCATCCTTAGTAAATATGGATGTTTCGCCTGAACTTGCTGCAGAAGCTTTAAAAGATATTATGCCAAATTCAAAACCGCGCATGATTTCGATTTTAGATATTCAAACTGCAACTGGTGAACATTACAGTATACGTCTGGAAGATTTTAAGGCTAAGCGCCGGACAAAATCGATTGCTTATCCTCGTCAAGTGGCGATGTATTTATCGCGTGAGCTAACAGATTACTCATTACCTAAAATTGGTGAGGAGTTTGGAGGCCGTGATCATACAACAGTGATCCATGCCCATGAAAAGATTTCTTCCTTACTTAAAACAGATCAGCAGCTTCAGCAGGATATTAAACAAATACGTAGTATGTTAGGTAAATAATCTCTGTGTATAACTTTATGTTTTTCACACATACCTATTCACAGCTTATCAACATGTGGATAGCGTGCTCTGCCTGTTTAAATTAGGGGTTATCCACAAATTCACAGGCCCTATTACTATATCTATTAATATCTTTAAATAAATAATTAATTATATAAGAGAGGTAAACTAATGAAATTTACTATTTTACGTGATCGTCTTTTAGCAGGATTAAACGATGTAATGAAAGCTGTAAGTTCCAAAACAACGATTCCTATTTTAACGGGAATTAAAATTGATGTTACAAACGAAGGTATGACGTTAACTGGTAGTGATGCAGACATTACAATCCAGACTTTCATCCCGGTAGAAGAAAATGGCGAACAAATTATGGATATTACTCAAACAGGCTCTATTGTGTTACAAGCTCGTATGTACAATGAAATTATCCGTAAATTGCCGACAAATGAAGTTGAAATTGAAATTACGAATGGCTATGCAACAATCATTCGTTCAGGTAAATCGGAATTCCACCTTATCGGCTTAGATGCAACAGAATATCCACAATTACCTGAAATTGCTGCTGACCGACAATTTACGATTCCAACCGATTTATTAAAATCAGTTATTAGAGAAACTGTATTTGCTGTAGCGACATCGGAAAGCCGTCCAGTGTTGACAGGTGTAAACTGGAAAGTTGAAGCCGATGCATTAATATGCGTTGCAACGGATAGTCACCGTTTAGCACGCCGCAAAGTCAATCTTGAAAATTTACCAAATGATATTACTTCAGTCGTAATTCCAGGTAAAAGTTTAAATGAATTGAACAAAATTTTAGAAGACACAAATAATCCGGTTCAAATCGTATTAACAAATCAGCATGTTTTATTTAAAACAGATGATGTCCTGTTCTTCTCTCGTCTTTTAGAAGGCAATTATCCGGATACATCACGTTTAATTCCGGAAGAGTTTAAAACAATGATCACTATTAACGGAAAATCTTTATTGCAGGCAATTGACCGTGCTTCACTTTTAGCTCGTGAAGATCGCAATAATGTTGTTCGTTTTGAAACACTTGAAAATCAAACGGTCGAAATTTCATCGAATTCACCTGAGATAGGTAAAGTTGAAGAGCAGATCCAAGTGGAAAGTTTAGAAGGCGAAAATTTGAAAATTTCATTCAGTGCGAAATATATGATGGAAGCCTTAAAAGCGATCGATGGACAAGATGTAGTCATTGAATTTACAGGTGCAATGCGCCCGTTCATCTTACGTTCTGTTGCGGATGATGCAATATTGCAGCTGATTTTACCGGTACGTACTTACTAAAATTCAATAAAAATTCTAAAAGGAAGGGTCTTAACTTGTTATTGAGACCGTTCCTTTTTTACTTATGGACAATTTTTAGGTATGATAGAATGATAAGACTTTATTTAAGTGGAGGATGAATTACGTTGAATGAATTAGTAATTGATACAGAATTTATAACGCTTGGTCAAGCGCTGAAAATGACAGATACAATTAGCTCTGGCGGTATGGCAAAGTGGTTTTTAAGTGAACATGAAGTGTTTGTAAATGGAGAAGTGGAAGATCGCCGCGGGAAAAAACTGCGTCATGGAGATGTAGTTAATATTCCTGGTGTAGGACGTTACAAAATTGTCGATGCATTTATTGAAAACGGAGAAAATTAATTCATGAACATCGAGCGCTTGCAGCTAACAAATTATCGTAACTACGAATCGTTAACACTGGATTTTTCAGATAAAATTAATGTTTTTATTGGGGAAAATGCCCAAGGAAAAACAAATGTAATGGAATCAATCTATGTACTAGCGATGGCCAAATCTCATCGTACCGCGAACGATAAAGAATTAATACGTTGGGATGCGGATTATGGTAAAATAGAAGGTGTGGTAAATAAGCGTTACGGTGGCGTTCCTATCGAATTGACGATTTCAAAAAAAGGCAAAAAGGGCAAAATCAATCATCTTGAACAAACGAAACTAAGCAATTATATCGGACAGATGAATGTAGTAATGTTTGCACCTGAAGATTTGAACATCGTAAAGGGCAGCCCCCAAATTCGCCGAAGATTCATCGATATGGAAATCGGACAAATTTCCCCTGTTTACTTACATGATTTACTAACATTCCAAAAGATTTTGAAACAACGTAATCATTTATTAAAAAAGAATATGGGTAAACAATCACTCGCATCCGATGTGATGTTTGAAATTTATACTGAACAATATGTGCAGGCGGCAATTCAAATTATTCGTAAAAGATTTCAGTTTATCGAGCTTTTACAGGATTGGGCTGAACCGATTCACTTTGGTATTTCGCGGGGATTAGAAAAGCTCGTCATAAAATACCGTCCTGTAACCGGGATGGATGCAAGCTGGACTGCCGAAGAAATGGCGGATTACTTAACAAAGAAGCTAGAAGAAGTGAAGCAGCGTGAAATTGAGAGAGGCGTAACACTTATAGGGCCTCATCGGGACGATCTGCAGTTTTTTGTCAATGATTATGATGTTCAAGTATATGGCTCACAAGGGCAGCAACGCACGACGGCATTATCTTTAAAACTTGCCGAAATTGAACTGATCAAACAGGAAACGAAGGAAACACCGATTCTTTTATTGGATGATGTTTTATCTGAATTGGACGATTATCGCCAATCACATTTATTAAATACAATTCAAGGTGAGGTCCAGACATTCGTTACAACAACGAGTGTAGAAGGCATTCACCATGACACAATACAGCACGCAAAATTGTTCCGTGTCATACAAGGAACAATTGAACAACCATAAGTGCATTGAAATACGTAAAAAAGAAGCATACTGATAGTTATGAAAGAGTAGGTGAACAATAGTGGCTTTAGAAGATAATAAAGTCCAGCAATCTTATGATGCGGATCAAATACAAGTATTAGAAGGATTAGAGGCTGTTCGAAAACGTCCGGGCATGTATATTGGTTCAACAAGTTCAAAAGGATTGCACCATTTAGTTTGGGAGATTGTTGATAATAGTATTGATGAAGCTTTAGCAGGTTATTGTACAGGAATCACAGTAACAATTGAACAAGACAATTGGATTCGCGTAGAAGATAACGGTCGTGGTATTCCCGTAGATATTCAGGAAAAAATGGGTATGCCTGCTGTTGAAGTAATTATGACAGTACTGCACGCCGGCGGTAAATTCGGAGGCGGAGGCTACAAAGTATCAGGTGGTCTTCATGGTGTAGGTGCTTCTGTAGTAAACGCATTATCAAGTCAGACAATTGTTCAAGTACATCGAGATGGTAAAATCCATGAAATTATTTTTGAGCGCGGTCATACTGTTCAACAATTAACAGTCATTGGCGAAACAGACCATACAGGTACAACAACTCGATTTAAAGCGGACAGCGAAATATTTAAAGAAACAACAGTTTATGAATACGATATTTTAGCAACACGTATCCGTGAATTAGCCTATTTAAATCGCGGCATCAGCCTGACGATTGCAGATGAGCGTACAGGACAGGAACGTTCGGAGACATTCCACTTTGAAGGCGGTATTCGCGAATATGTTGAGCATATTAACGAAAATAAAGAAGCGATTCATGCGCCAATTGATGTGTTGGGTGAAAAAGAAGGCATTACGGTTGAAATTGCCATGCAGTATAATGCAGGTTTCAGCTCGAATATAATGTCTTTTGCGAACAACATTAACACATATGAGGGTGGTACCCACGAATCGGGCTTTAAAACTGCCTTAACACGTGTTATTAACGACTATGCCCGCAAATCAAACTTAATTAAAGAATCGGATGCCAACCTTACAGGCGAAGATGTTCGTGAAGGTTTAACGGCAATTGTCTCAATAAAACACCCGGAACCTCAGTTTGAGGGTCAAACAAAAACAAAACTAGGGAACTCTGAAGTAAGCCAGATTACAAATGCTTTATTCTCAGACGGATTTGAACGTTTCCTGCTTGAAAATCCATCGGTAGCACGTCAAGTTATTGAAAAGGGTACAATGGCGGCACGTGCTCGTGTAGCAGCGAAAAAGGCTCGTGAATTTACACGTCGTAAATCTGCATTGGAAGTTTCAAGCTTACCAGGTAAGTTAGCAGACTGTTCTTCAACAAACCCTGCCGAATCTGAAATCTATATCGTAGAGGGTGACTCTGCCGGTGGTTCTGCTAAATCAGGACGTGACCGTCATTTCCAGGCGATCTTACCATTGCGCGGGAAAATCCTTAACGTTGAGAAAGCACGCTTAGACCGTATTTTATCGAATGCCGAAATTCGAGCGATGATTACAGCATTTGGTACCGGTATTGGTGAAGAATTTAATTTAGAAAAAGCACGTTATCATAAAATTGTAATTATGACGGATGCCGATGTCGATGGTGCACATATTCGTGTACTATTGCTGACATTCTTCTTCCGTTTCATGCGTCCGTTAATCGAAGCGGGCTATGTATATGCAGCAAAACCGCCTCTTTATCAGGTGAAACAAGGGAAACATGTTGAATACTGCTACTCAGATCAGGAGTTAGAAGATATTTTAAACCGTCTGCCGAAGTTACCGAAACCTAATGTACAGCGTTATAAAGGCTTAGGGGAAATGAATGCGACACAATTATGGGATACAACAATGGATCCAGAGCACCGTACTTTAATTCGAGTAGAATTGGATGATGCAATTGAAGCGGATAAAATTTTCGATCACTTAATGGGTGATGAAGTTGCACCTCGTCGTGATTTTATCGAAGAAAATGCAGTATACGTGCAAGACTTGGATATTTAACATCTTTCAGCGGTTTGAAAACCCGCTGAAAGATGCAATTATGCTCGGGCATAATTGATTAGTTAGTGCAATTGGAAGGAGGTCCTTATTTTGTCTGACATTCAGCATGGACATATTGAATCTAGAAATATTACAACAGAAATAAAATCATCTTTCTTAAGCTATGCGATGAGCGTTATCGTTTCGCGTGCCTTACCAGACGTACGTGATGGGCTTAAACCAGTACATCGTCGTATCCTCTATGGTATGCAGGAGCTAGGAAATACTTCAGATAAACCATATAAAAAGAGTGCCCGTATTGTAGGGGACGTAATGGGTAAATTCCACCCTCACGGTGACTCATCAATTTATGATGCAATGGTGCGTATGGCGCAAGACTTCAGCTACCGTTATATGCTAGTCGATGGCCATGGTAACTTTGGTTCTGTTGATGGCGACGGTGCAGCAGCAATGCGTTATACGGAATCACGTATGTCAAAGATCGCGATGGAAATGTTGCGCGATATTAATAAAGATACGATTGATTATGGACCGAACTATGATGGTAGTGAAAATGAACCTTTAGTATTGCCGGCGCGCTATCCGAATCTATTAGTGAATGGTGCTTCTGGTATCGCAGTAGGTATGGCTACAAATATACCGCCACATCATCTTGGAGAAACAATTGACGGCGTATTAGCAGTGGCAGATAACCCAAGCATTACGACTGAAGAGCTAATGGAAATCATTCCAGGTCCGGATTTCCCTACAGGGGGAATTATTCTAGGGCGCAGCGGTATTCGCCGTGCATATGAATCGGGCCGTGGTTCACTGACAATTCGGGCTAAAGTAGAAATTGAGCAAGCTTCTAACGGCAAAGAGACAATTCTAGTACACGAATTGCCATATCAGGTTAACAAAGCGAAACTAATTGAAAAAATTGCTGAGTTAGTTCGCGACAAAAAAATCGATGGCATTACTAATTTACGTGATGAATCAGACCGTAATGGTATGCGTATTGTAATTGAAGTACGCCGTGATGCAAATGCAAATGTCGTATTGAATAATTTATTCAAGCAAACAGCGATGCAATCAAGCTTTGGTGTAAATATGCTTGCGCTAGTTGACGGGCAGCCAAAAGTATTAAGTCTAAAAGAAGTGCTTTATCATTACTTAGAACACCAGAAAGTAGTTATTAAACGTCGTACTGCATTCGAACTTCGAAAAGCAGAGGAACGTGCACATATTTTAGAAGGTTTACGTATTGCGCTTGATCATATCGATGAAATTATTTCTATTATCCGAGCATCTCGCAGCGGGGAAGAAGCAAGACCTCAATTAATGGAGCGCTTTAATTTATCTGAACGCCAAGCACAGGCAATTTTAGATATGCGTCTTGTGCGTTTAAGTGGGTTGGAACGCGAAAAAATTGAAGCTGAGTACCAGGAACTATTAAAATTAATCGATGAATTAAAAGCGATTTTAGCTGACGAAGCAAAAGTAGTCGAAATTATCCGTACAGAAATGACGGATATTAAAGAACGCTACAGTGATGAGCGTCGTACTGAAATTACAGCTGGCGGCTTAGAAATGATCGAAGACGAAGATTTAATTCCTCGTGAAAACTCGGTACTGACATTAACACATAACGGGTATATTAAACGTTTAGCTGCGAACACGTATCGCTCACAAAAACGTGGTGGCCGTGGTGTACAAGGTATGGGAACGAATGAAGATGACTTTGTAGAACATTTATTATTCACTTCTACACACGATACAATTCTGTTCTTCACTTCAAAAGGGAAAGTGTTCCGTGCAAAAGGATATGAAATTCCTGAGTTTGGTCGCCAAGCGAAGGGTTTACCAATAGTAAACTTGCTTAATATTGATAAAGGTGAGCATGTTACTGCAATGATTCGCGTAACAGAGTTTAAAGAAGATGCTTACTTTATCTTTACTACGAAAACAGGGGTAACAAAACGTACACCTGTTGATCAGTTTGCCAATATCCGTACAAATGGTTTAATCGCCATTACATTACGTGAAGACGATGATTTAATTTCTGTTCACTTAACGGATGGCACGAAGGAAATTATTATCGGTACAAGCGATGGTATGTTAGTACGATTTAAAGAAGACGATATTCGTTCAATGGGTCGTTCAGCTGCCGGGGTACGTGGTATTAAACTTCGTGAAGGTGACTTTGTAGTAGGTATGGAAATTCTTGAACCAGGTCAGGAAATTTTAGTTGTCACTGAAAATGGTTACGGTAAACGTACACCAGAATCTGAATACCGTTTACAAAGCCGTGGCGGATTAGGTCTGAAAACGATGCAAATTACCGATAAGAACGGTAAAATGTGCGCAGTAAAGGCTGTGGATGGATCAGAAGACATTATGCTGATTACGATTAACGGTATGTTAATCCGAATGGATGTAAACGATATATCTGTTATCGGGCGTAGCACACAGGGCGTTCGTTTAATCAGACTTGCTGAAGGCGAATATGTAGCAACTGTGGCACGAGTAAAAAAAGAAGAAGATGCTCCGGATGATGAAGAAATCGATTCTGAAATTGAGGGAGAGTCCAATTCAGGTATAGAAGAGTAATTTAAAAAGTAATCTAGTTAGTTTAGACTATCTAGATTACTTTTTTTGGTTGTATTTTATTTTCCATTCGCTATAATTAACTTATAATATGAAAAATTTAGCAGTTATCTAGTAAGAGTTAAATTATATGATAAGATTTTTTCTCCGTATAACTGATAATAAGCATAAGGGGTTGTGAAATTGGAAGCAATATTGATAAGAGTTGAGGAATTGCAGTTAGGTAAGATAATTGCTGAAGATATTTTCGCCAATACACAATATCCGATTATCTATAAAAATACAAAAGTAAAACCTGAGCACTTACGTGTGTTTGATTTATTTAATTTAAAAACAGTATTAGTACATAATGAAATTGAAGTTGAAGAAATCGAGCTGAATGAAGAAAAATTGGATATCCCTCCAGTAGCTATACCGCTACAGCAATTCACAAGTTTCGAAAAATATTATCTTGATGGTATTGCACAATTGAAAAAAGAGTTTTCAAATTGGGAAGCGGGCGGAAGAGTCGATCTGACAAAAGTGAGAAACATAATGCTCCCGTTAATGGATATGGTTTTAGAGGATCGCTCTTACATATTCGATTTAAACAGTTATTCGAATGCAAAGGACTATTTATATCATCATTGTATCGCTACCGGATTAATTGCAGCAGTCATTGCAAAGAAAATGGGATATGAACGAGGGGATACGATTCAGCTGGCTATCGCCGGAATGCTAGCTGATAGTGGAATGTCGCGAATTCCCTCACGTATACGGGATAAGAAGAGTGTATTAACAGAATCAGAATTTGGGGAAGTACGAAAACATCCTTACTATAGTTACTTACTAATTAAAAACGTAACCGCTATAAAGGATATTATGAAAGTTGCTGTATATCAGCACCATGAACGTTTGGATGGCAGCGGCTATCCAAAAGGTGATCGTATCGGGTCAATTTCAATATTTGCCCAAATTATTGCTGTAGCAGATGTGTTCCATGCAATGACTAGTGAGCGTATGTATCGTTCAAAACAATCTCTTTTCAAAGTAATTGAAATGATTAAGGAAGAGGAGTTTGGAAAATTCGATATTAAGGTTGTTCAGGCTTTAATGAATATTGTCGTTGACTTACCAATAGGAACGAAAATTGAATTATCGAATTTAGAGTTGGGTGAAGTAATGTTCATTAATAAGTACTCACCTACACGCCCACTTGTAAAATTGACACGTACAGGAGAAATTGTGGATCTTTCATCTAATAGAAGCTTTTATATTTCACGTGTAATTACTCAGGGATATAAACTGAACT
>NZ_CP152038.1:12500-57500 GCF_038630735.1 Solibacillus sp. FSL K6-1781
GCGAGCGAAACGGGAAGAGCCCAAACCAAAGAGCTTGCTCTTTGGGGTTGTAGGACACTCTATACGGAGTTACAAAAGAATGAATTAGACGAAGCGACTTGGAAAGGTCCGCGAAACAAGGTAAAAGCCCTGTAGTCAAAAGTTCATTCCCTCCAGAGTGGATCCTGAGTACGGCGGAACACGTGAAATTCCGTCGGAATCCGGGAGGACCATCTCCCAAGGCTAAATACTACCTAGTGACCGATAGTGAACCAGTACCGTGAGGGAAAGGTGAAAAGCACCCCGGAAGGGGAGTGAAATAGATCCTGAAACCGTGTGCCTACAAGTAGTTAGAGCCCGTTAATGGGTGATAGCGTGCCTTTTGTAGAATGAACCGGCGAGTTACGATTACGTGCGAGGTTAAGTTGAGAAGACGGAGCCGCAGCGAAAGCGAGTCTGAATAGGGCGAATTAGTACGTGGTCGTAGACCCGAAACCAGGTGATCTACCCATGTCCAGGGTGAAGGTGAGGTAACACTCACTGGAGGCCCGAACCCACGCACGTTGAAAAGTGCGGGGATGAGGTGTGGGTAGCGGAGAAATTCCAATCGAACCTGGAGATAGCTGGTTCTCTCCGAAATAGCTTTAGGGCTAGCCTCGTGATTGAGAATACCGGAGGTAGAGCACTGTTTGGACTAGGGGGGCATCTCGCTTTACCGAATTCAGACAAACTCCGAATGCCGGATATTTATACACGGGAGTCAGACTGCGAGTGATAAGATCCGTAGTCAAGAGGGAAACAGCCCAGACCACCAGCTAAGGTCCCCAAGTAATCGTTAAGTGGAAAAGGATGTGGCGTTGCTTAGACAACCAGGATGTTGGCTTAGAAGCAGCCATCATTTAAAGAGTGCGTAATAGCTCACTGGTCGAGTGACGCTGCGCCGAAAATGTATCGGGGCTAAACGATTCACCGAAGCTGTGGATGCATACTTTGAGTATGCGTGGTAGGAGAGCGTTCTAACAGCGTTGAAGTCAGACCGGAAGGACTGGTGGAGCGGTTAGAAGTGAGAATGCCGGTATGAGTAGCGAAACATGGGTGAGAATCCCATGCACCGTATGACTAAGGTTTCCTGAGGAAGGCTCGTCCGCTCAGGGTTAGTCGGGACCTAAGCCGAGGCCGATAGGCGTAGGCGATGGACAACAGGTTGATATTCCTGTACCACCTCCTCACCGTTTGAGAAATGGGGGGACGCAGTAGGATAGGGTAAGCACGCCGTTGGTTGCGCGTGTTCAAGCAGTAAGGCGTGTATGTAGGCAAATCCGCATACTATAACGTTGAGCTGTGATGACGAGCTCGTATGAGCGAAGTTCCTGATTTCACACTGCCAAGAAAAGCCTCTATCGAGGTGAGAGGTGCCCGTACCGCAAACCGACACAGGTAGTCGAGGAGAGAATCCTAAGGTGTGCGAGAGAACTCTCGTTAAGGAACTCGGCAAAATGACCCCGTAACTTCGGGAGAAGGGGTGCTTCTTTGGGTGCATAGCCTAGAGAAGCCGCAGTGAATAGGCCCAGGCGACTGTTTAGCAAAAACACAGGTCTCTGCAAAACCGTAAGGTGACGTATAGGGGCTGACGCCTGCCCGGTGCTGGAAGGTTAAGAGGAGCGGTTAGCGCAAGCGAAGCTGTGAATTGAAGCCCCAGTAAACGGCGGCCGTAACTATAACGGTCCTAAGGTAGCGAAATTCCTTGTCGGGTAAGTTCCGACCCGCACGAAAGGCGTAACGATCTGGGCACTGTCTCAACGAGAGACTCGGTGAAATTATAGTACCTGTGAAGATGCAGGTTACCCGCGACAGGACGGAAAGACCCCGTGGAGCTTTACTGTAGCCTGATATTGAATTTTGGTACAACTTGTACAGGATAGGTAGGAGCCAGAGATCTCGGAGCGCCAGCTTCGAAGGAGGCGTCGGTGGGATACTACCCTGGTTGTATTGAACTTCTAACCCATGCCCCTTAGCGGGGTAGGAGACAGTGTCAGGCGGACAGTTTGACTGGGGCGGTCGCCTCCTAAAGAGTAACGGAGGCGCCCAAAGGTTCCCTCAGAATGGTTGGAAATCATTCGTAGAGTGTAAAGGCATAAGGGAGCTTGACTGCGAGACCTACAAGTCGAGCAGGGTCGAAAGACGGGCTTAGTGATCCGGTGGTTCCGCATGGAAGGGCCATCGCTCAACGGATAAAAGCTACCCCGGGGATAACAGGCTTATCTCCCCCAAGAGTCCACATCGACGGGGAGGTTTGGCACCTCGATGTCGGCTCATCGCATCCTGGGGCTGTAGTCGGTCCCAAGGGTTGGGCTGTTCGCCCATTAAAGCGGTACGCGAGCTGGGTTCAGAACGTCGTGAGACAGTTCGGTCCCTATCCGTCGTGGGCGTAGGAAATTTGAGAGGAGCTGTCCTTAGTACGAGAGGACCGGGATGGACATACCGCTGGTGTACCAGTTGTCTTGCCAAAGGCATCGCTGGGTAGCTATGTATGGACGGGATAAGTGCTGAAAGCATCTAAGCATGAAGCCCCCCTCAAGATGAGATTTCCCATTACGCAAGTAAGTAAGACCCCTGAAAGACGATCAGGTAGATAGGTTCGAGGTGGAAGTGCGGTGACGCATGCAGCTGACGAATACTAATCGGTCGAGGACTTAACCACATTTTATTGCACAAATTCAATGAAACGTTTATCCAGTTTTGAAAGAATGATCTTTCTAAGGGTTTCAAGACACAAGCTAGTCGAGGAAACGACTGAGTGATTGAAGGAGCGTACTTAAGTACGTGACTGAAAGAACGAGGGAAGTTGACGAAGGATAGCGCCGTGAATTGGAAGCCGAAAATAGTGAAGTGATGATGGCAAAGAGGTCACACCCGTTCCCATACCGAACACGGAAGTTAAGCTCTTTAGCGCCGATGGTAGTTGGGGGCTTCCCCCTGTGAGAGTAGGACGTCGCTTCGCACAATGCAAACCCGCTGAGGAATCAGTGGGTTTTTTGTTATAAACTACTTATTTTCCGTACATACGAAGAAAAAACCAAATAATATAATATTCCGAATTATTTTATTTTTTAAAGATTCTTGACAGTGATGTCCCTCGGAGGTAACCTTACAATAATATTCTTTTATAAATAGGAGGCATTCTTAACAATGTGGGAAACAAAATTTGCTAAAGAAGGTTTAACTTTTGATGATGTACTATTAGTGCCAGGACACTCTGAAGTGTTACCGAAAGATGTTAATTTATCTGTAAATCTAACTGACAACATTAAGTTAAACATTCCGCTGATCTCTGCAGGTATGGATACTGTAACCGAATCAAAAATGGCAATTGCCATGGCTCGTCAAGGTGGAATTGGTATTATTCATAAAAATATGAGTATTGATGAACAAGCAGAAGAAGTCGAAAAAGTAAAACGTTCTGAAAATGGCGTTATTACAAATCCTTTCTTCCTTACTCCAGAACATCAAGTATTCGATGCAGAGCATTTGATGGGCAAATACCGCATTTCAGGTGTCCCTATTGTAAATAACATGGAAGATCAGAAGTTAGTGGGTATTATTACAAACCGTGATTTACGCTTCATTTCAGATTACTCATTAAAAATTGATGATGTAATGACAAAAGAAGATTTAATCATTGCTCCTGTAGGGACAACTTTAGAAGATGCAGAAAAAATCCTTCAGCAATATAAGATCGAAAAGTTACCGCTAGTTGATGAAGCTGGGAAGTTAACAGGCTTAATCACAATTAAAGATATCGAAAAAGTAATTGAGTTTCCAAATGCTGCGAAAGATAGCCACGGCCGATTAGTTGTAGGAGCGGCGGTTGGTGTTTCAAAAGATACAATGATGCGTATTGCTAAGTTAGTGGAAGCACAGGTGGATATCGTTGTTATTGATACAGCACATGGTCATTCTCAGGGAGTTTTAAATACAATCAAAGATATTCGTGCAGCTTATCCGGACTTGGATATTATCGCAGGCAATGTTGCAACTGCTGAAGGGACACGTGCACTGTTTGAAGCTGGTGCCGATGTTGTAAAAGTAGGTATCGGACCTGGTTCTATTTGTACAACTCGAGTTGTTGCAGGTGTTGGTGTACCACAAATTACAGCTGTTTACGATGCAGCATCAGTTGCACGTGAATTAGGTAAAACAATTATTGCTGATGGTGGTATCAAGTATTCAGGAGATATCGTAAAAGCTTTAGCTGCAGGTGGACATACTGTAATGTTAGGTTCATTATTAGCCGGAACGTCTGAATCTCCTGGTGAAACAGAAATCTTCCAAGGACGCCGCTTTAAAGTATACCGTGGAATGGGTTCACTTGGTGCAATGGAAAAAGGTTCTAAAGACCGTTACTTCCAAGAAGATGCGAAAAAGCTCGTTCCAGAAGGAATTGAAGGACGTTTACCATACAAAGGGCCTTTAGCAGATACAATTCATCAATTAGTTGGTGGTGTACGTGCCGGAATGGGTTACTGCGGTGCACCGAATTTAGAACAATTACGTGAAAAATCACAGTTCATCAAAATGTCAGGTGCAGGACTACGTGAATCACATCCACATGATGTACAAATCACAAAAGAATCACCAAACTACTCTTTACAATAATTGCTAGGAAACTTTCAAACGTTACTATCGTCAAATTGAAGATAGTAACGTTTTTTTATTAACAGAAGGTCACATACAACTACTTATGTATGATAAAATGACGTTAGACAAGATTAAAAATTTGGAGGTAGCTTTGTGAAGAAGGTAAAAAAGCAAACGGTTTTAAGTATTGCCTTAATCCCGATTTTAATACTTAGCATGCTGGCGATGACACCTGCTAAGACAAATGCAGCAACGGATTTAGGATTAACGGTAGATGCAGCAATTTTGATTGACGCAGATACAGGAAAAATTTTATATGAGCAAAATGCGGAAACAGCTTTAGGTATTGCAAGTATGACGAAAATGATGACAGAATATCTATTACTTGATGCAATCAAAGAAGGCTCAATTTCATGGGATCAGGAATATAATGTAACAGAGTATACATATAAAGTTTCCCAAAATCGTTTATTGAGTAATGTGCCGTTACGTGCGGATGGTACGTATACGATTAAAGAATTATATGAAGCAATGGCAATCTATTCTGCAAATGCTGCTACAATTGCGATTGCAGAAACAATTGCAGGTACAGAAAAAGAATTCCTGAAATTGATGGATAAAAAAGCAGAAGAACTTGGTTTGGAAAATTACAAGTTTGTAAACGCAACAGGCTTAAATAATGCTGACTTACAAGGCATGCATCCAGAAGGTACTGGAGAAAAGGATGAAAACGTTATGCCTGCTCGTTCTGTAGCAAAATTAGCATACAACTTATTAAAAGATCATCCTGAAATGTTAGAAACAGCAAAGATTCCGAAGAAAGTATTCCGTGAAGGAACTTCGGATGCAATTAGTATGTCCAACTGGAACTTCATGCTACCAGGCCTTGTATATGAATATGAAGGCGTAGACGGGTTAAAAACGGGTACGACAGATTTTGCTGGTCATACGTTTACAGGTACGGCTAAACGCGGAGATACACGTTTAATTGCTGTTGTTATGAAGGCAGTGGATTCAAATGGTGTAGGTTCTTATAAAGCACGTTTTGATGCGACAGCGAAGTTATTCGATTATGGATTTGGTCAATTTTCAAAAGTAGAACTTCTTCCAGGAAACTATGTATTTGAAGAGCAAAAATCAATTCCTGTTATAAAAGGGAAAGAGGACTCTGTCAAAATTGCTGTAAAAGAGCCAGTTTCTGTAATGGTGAAAACAAGCGAAAAAGATTCATACGTTCCGACATTAACATTGGACAAGAAAGAAATTGAAGCAGGTATTGAGAAAGACCAAGTTGTCGGACAGGCTGTACTTGCACCTACAGAAGGTGTAGATTTTGGCTATATTGACGGCAATGGTATTGTTGCAGATGTTGTGACGACAGAACCAGTAGAACGTGCAGGGAAAATATCATTAATGTTCCAAGGTATCGGAAGCTTTTTTGGTAACCTATGGGATGGTGTATTCGGATTTGCAGGTAATTTAATTAAATAATAAATGAGCTTTTTTACAAGTAAACACTTGTAGAAAGGCTCTTTTTTTTGTCAGAATGAATTTTTTCGAATGGGACAATTTGTCGATAATCCATACAAAACATACATTGATACATGGAGGGATAATAATCATGTGTGGAATATCAGGTTGGATCGATTTCTCGACTCATTTAGTAAATGAGGAATCGATGATAAAAAAAATGACGAGGACGCTTTTACACCGAGGTCCGGATAGTGAAGGGTACTTTATAAGCAAACATGCTTTATTAGGCCATAAACGGCTTGCAATTATCGATTTAGTGACTGGAAGCCAGCCAATGACACGCGGTGAGTTGACCATTGTGTACAATGGCGAAGTTTACAATGCAAATGAGCTTCGCGAACAGCTTAAAAGTCTAGGCCATTCCTTTCATACATCATCCGATACAGAAGTCATTTTAATGGCGTATGTTGAGTGGAAAGAACGCTGTATGGAGTACTTAAATGGAATATTTGCTTTTGCTGTATGGAATGAGCAGGAGCACTCGTTGTTTCTATGTCGTGACCGGCTAGGGGTAAAGCCTCTATTTTACTATGAGCTTCCGGATGGGCTATTGTTCAGCTCTGAAATAAAAGGGATCCTGGCACATCCTGCTGTAAAGACGGAAGTTGATGCAGAAGGGCTTGCCGCATTATTCAGTCTTGGTCCTTCCCGTATTGTAGGGCATGCCATATTTAAAGGGATTAAGGAAGTTAAACCCGCATATGCAATGATAGTGCGGAAGGATTTCAGGAAAAGCTGGCAGTATTGGGATATTGAAAGTAAACAACATGAGCACTCAGAGGCAGAAACGATTGAGAATGTCCGGGAACTCGTAACAAATGCGATTATCCGTCAATTAATAAGTGATGTGCCGCTCAGTACAATGCTTTCAGGCGGGCTTGATTCAAGTATCATTACGGCGGTTGCTGCCCGGCAACTAGCGAAAGAACAGAAAACATTATCAACGTATTCCGTAGCATTTGAAGAAAATGACCAACACTTTATGCAAAATTCATTTCAAACGACTCAGGATGAATACTGGATCGGCAAAATGCAACAGGCATTTCAGACAAAACACCGACAAGTGACATTGACTCAACAAGAATTAGTAGAAGCTCTGGAACAGGCGATGCGTTTAAAAGATATGCCGAGTATGGCGGATATTGACAGCTCGTTTTATTTATTCTGCAAAGAGATGAAAAAAGAACATACGGTAGCGTTATCCGGTGAATGTGCGGACGAAGTATTTGGTGGTTACCCATGGTTTTATGAAGGAAAAAAGGGAACACTCTTCCCGTGGCTACGCTCCACTAAGGAACGTGAACAGTTATTTAAAGCAGATTGGCAAAAGCGTCTGCAATTGCCGCAGTTTATGCAAAGTACTTATGAAGAGGCAGTTAAGGGAATGCCTGCATTTTTAGGAAGTAAAGAAGAGCAGGAACGTCAGCAGCTGTTTTATTTAAATAACCAGTTTTTTATGCAGACATTATTGGAGAGAAATGACCGGATGACAATGGGCGCAAGTATGGAAGTCCGGGTACCGTTTGCAGATCATACGATAATTGAGTATGTATGGAATATTCCTTGGGAAATGAAAAATAGCGGCGGCATGGAAAAAGGGATTTTACGAAAGGCATTTCAGGATATTTTACCGAAGGAAGTCGTGGAACGTAAGAAAAATCCGTATCCAAAAACGTACCACCCAAAATATACAGAACTCGTTCATCAGCGACTGCAGCAAATTTTAAGGCAGAAACACTCAGTTCTCCATGAATTGTTTGAAAAAGAGCAGTTAGAGCAATTATTAGCTACAAATGGCCAATCGTTTCAAATTCCTTGGTTTGGCCAGTTAATGGCGGGGCCTCAGCTCATCGCCTACTTTATACAATTACATGAATGGGTCGAGCAATACCGCATCAATATTATTACAACATAAAGAGACGTTCACATACGGAACGTCTCTTTAAAAATCCCTTCTATATTAACTTTTTAGAAATCCTCCAAATTTTCATTAGCTGATGAATGTTCGGCTCAATATCATGAAGCTGCAAATTGCCAAATCCTAATAAAAACGTTCTTTTGGAGTAATGCTGCTCTGTTAAATAATAATTCGATAACGGTAAAATATGAATGCCATTCTGGCGTGCAACCTGTTGCAGTTCCCGTTCTGATTTCTCATGGCGGAAGGCAACAAGTATGTTTGTACCGGCAGCATCCCCGGAAATCGTGATTTGGGGGTAATGATTTGAAAAGACTTCAATGCATTTATCATGCTTTTTGCGATAAATTTTACGCATACGGTTTAAATGTTTGGCAAAGTGTCCGTCTTTCATAAATTTCGCTAAAATGTGCTGTTCAAACCGCGGAACGGTAGAAGAATAGTAATTGAAATGCTCCTGATAGCGTTGAACAAGTGTCGGCGGCAAGACGAAAAAAGCAACGCGCAATGATGGCATCAATGATTTTGTAAAGGTACTTAAATAAATGACACGATCATTTACATCAAGTCCTCTAAGAGCCGGAATTGGCTTTCCAATATAGCGAAATTCACTATCGTAATCATCTTCAATTATAAAACGATCTGGTGCTTTTGCTGCCCAGTTCAATAATTGTGTCCGTCGGTTAGCTGAAAGAACCGCACCAGTCGGGAATTGATGCGAAGGTGTTATATACACGACATTGGCATTCGTTTTCTGCAATTGTTCAACAACAATTCCATCCGTATCAACAGAAATCGGGATAGCGAGCTGCCCTAATTGATGACGTGGAATAGGTGAATAACCTGGATTTTCAAAGGCGAGCTGGGAATTAGTATCTAAAATTTTTAAAATCATAGGCAGTAACTGCTCAGTACCGGAACCAATGACGATTTGCTCTGGCTCACACTCGATCCCGCGCGATTGGTGTAAATAATTTGCAATTTCAATACGTAGTGCATGCTCACCTTGACGTTCCCCAGTTTGCAGTAAATGTTTGAAAGGTCTATCCAGAACATCCTTTGCATATTTACGCCATATCGTAAAAGGAAAAGCATCCTCATCAATTTTTGCAGAGGAGAAGTCAATTTTATATTCCATAGTTTCTGTTGTCTTTTTAATTTCTTTGTTCGCGATATCACTTTGGCGGTAAGGTAATGAATCTATTTCTTCAACGAAGTAACCGACACGCGGTTTTGATATAATATAACCTTCCGCCAACAGCTGCGAATAGGCGAGCTCGACCGTTGTTTGACTTATATTGAAAAAATCCGCCAGTTCCCGTTTAGAAGGCAAACGCACACCTACAGCCAGCTGGTTGTTAGTAATCGCATTTTTTATGCCGATATACAGTTGTTCATATAGTGGTATCGTATGGTCCTTTTGAAGCTGAAAGAAAAGCATTTTCTTATCCTCCTTATGTAACCTTAATGAAATTTCAATTTTAACTAATATTGATGGTGTCAGAAAAGTATAGCATGTTGTAGAAAATTAATGAATGTTTTCATCGGAACTTGCAAATGTATATGGTTTTATAGTACAGTATGGTTAAATTTATAAATGAATTCGATGATAGGAAGTAGTAGCAAGCCCGTTTTTTTCAGAGAGTCAGCGGTTGGTGGAAGCTGATAAAAACACTTGTGAATCCGTCCTTGAGATGCTTTTTCCGAAATAATAGTAGGTGGAAGCCGGCTTACCAAAGTCGTTAATTGTTAAGAGGAATAGATTTTTTCTATTCAATTAGGGTGGCAACGCGGGTAGCTCTCGTCCCTTTCATAGGGATTGAGGGCTTTTTTGTATTTAATCCGCTAGTACATTAATGTAAAAAAGTGCTCAAGATCATCATTTCATAAATTTTAGGAGGAAAAAACTATGTTAGATATTAAACGCGTCCGTGACAATTTTGAAGAAGTAAAACGTATGCTTCTTACACGCAATGAAGATTTAGGGAATTTGGACAACTTCGAAAGCTTAGATACGAAACGTCGTGAATTAATCGCCAAAACAGAAGTATTGAAAGCAGAGCGCAATAAAGTGTCTGAGCAAATTTCTGTTATGAAACGTAACAAAGAAGATGCATCAGAAGTAATTGCACGTATGCGCGAAGTAGGCGATGAAATTAAAGCATTGGATGCCGAGTTAAATGCCATTGAAGATGAATTTAAAGATATGATGATGCGTTTGCCGAACATCCCGCATGAATCAGTACCTGTTGGCACAGAAGAAGATGATAATGTGGAAGAGTACACTTGGGGCGATGTGCCGGCATTTAATTTTGAAGCAAAAGCACATTGGGATATTGCCAAAGATTTAGATATCGTAGACTTTGAGCGCGGAGCTAAAGTTACGGGAAGCCGTTTCTTGTTCTATAAAGGTTTAGGCGCACGTTTAGAGCGTGCTTTACTGAACTTCATGATGGATCTTCATTCAGACCAGCATGGCTATACAGAAATGCTGCCACCGCAAATCGTTAACCGCGATTCACTGACGGGTACAGGCCAATTACCGAAGTTTGAAGAAGATGTATTTAAATTAGTTCGTGAAGAAGATGAAATGGATTATTACTTGATTCCAACTGCTGAAGTACCGGTAACAAACTATTACCGTGATGAAATTTTATCAGCGGATATGCTGCCGCAAGCGTTCTCTGCATTCAGCGCTAACTTCCGTTCAGAAGCAGGCTCTGCAGGTCGTGATACACGTGGACTGATCCGTCAGCATCAGTTCAATAAAGTAGAATTAGTTCGCTTTGTTAAACCGGAAGAATCTTATGAGCAACTTGAAATTTTAACAGGTCATGCTGAAAAGGTATTACAGCTTTTAGGATTACCATACCGTAAATTAAAAATGTGTACAGCTGATTTAGGGTTCACAGCCGCGAAAAAATACGATTTAGAAGTATGGATTCCAGCTCAAAACATGTACCGTGAAATTTCTTCTTGTTCAAACTTCGAAGATTTCCAAGCGCGTCGTGCCAATATCCGTTTCCGTCGTGAAGCAGGAGCAAAGCCGGAATTCGTTCATACATTAAACGGTTCAGGTCTAGCAATTGGTCGTACAGTAGCGGCAATTTTGGAAAATTACCAGCAAGAAGATGGTTCTGTTGTTATTCCAGAAGTATTACGTCCATACATGGGTGGCGTAGAAGTCATTATTGCAAAATAATTTAAGTAAATTAAAAAGTGTGTTGAAACAACAATTTCAACACACTTTTTTTATTTTCTGCGGTAAAGATATTTCGGAATATTTAGTAATTTGTTTTACAAAACGAGAATATTTTGTTATATTCGAGAAAATAGGATATTGGATACAATATTTTAAGATTTCTAGATTTTATTGAATAAAGTTTTTAAGGACATCATATTTTGCACGTGTAATATGTTGCTCTAGTAATTGGCATGTAAGCTCGATGTTATTGTTAGCCAAAGCTTCCACCATTAAATCGTGTTCACTAATGGAAGTAGCAATTTGGTTAGGTAAAAGATGTGGTGTTTGTTGAGGGAAACCGGTCCACAAATTTTCAATAATATTATTTAATTTCCCCCAAGGACAGTCTTTTATTAACAGATGATGAAATTGAATATTAAGCTGAATATATTCATCTGTATCATCCGTTTTCTTCATTTTCTCGTTAAGATTACGCAACTGATTTACTAGTTGTGATGACATCGTTTTCAAACTTTCGGCAGCCGCCAGTGGCTCAAATTTTGCTCGTAAAAAATAAATCTCTTCCAGTTCGTGTATTGTAAATTGTTTGACGACAGCCCCTTTATGCGGCTCAACTGTGACATAGCCTTCAGCAGCCAACTGTTTTATCGCTTCCCGGATTGGCATTCTGCTAACGTTTAATGTCTTCGCCAATTCATCCTGGACTAGGCGTTCGCCAGGTTGTAGCTGACCTTTAATAATTGCTTCACGCAGAATCCGGTAAATTTTCGAGGGTAATGTTTCAGCAGTTAAATCATGATCAAATTTCATAAAAACACCTCATTGTGTGTTGTATTTTGGATCCAATATACAATATACAGGAAAACTATGCAAACTTTAAAGGGGGATGTTGTGATGGAGCAACAAATTCAAATTGGATGGCAAGGACGGTTTTATGAAGACTTTGAAGTAGGCGATAAAATTGCACATGCGTTAGGCAGAACAATTTCGCAGACTGATAATAGCTGGTTTACACAGCTGACGCAAAATACAAACCCTATTCATTTTGATCACCATTACGCAAAGCAAACAGAGTTTCAAAAGGCAATTGTGAATTCCGCATTTACTATTGCTCTTGTAACGGGACAATCTGTTTCGGATATTTCCCAAAATGTAATGGCCAATCTTGGCTGGGATGAAGTTCGGCTTCCGCACCCGGTTTTTGAAGGCGATACCATTTACTCCTATACAGAAATCTTATCGAAAAGGGAGAGTGCTAAGCGGAATAACGTCGGAATTATCGAAGTGAAAACAACTGGCTACAATCAGGACGGGCAAATTGTCATTCATTTTAAACGTACGATGATGATTTATAAAAAAGGCTATGCACCAAATATCATGAAGCCTTTGATCGATCAAGTAATCTCACAGGACGGGAAGTGAACGAATGGAATATATTCAAGTTTCATATGAATATGAAGAGAAAATTGCGATTGTTACGTTAAATCGACCGGAGATGCGCCATGCATTTAACACGGATATGGCGAAGCAGCTGTTAACTGTATTTCAGTCATTCAATGAGCAGCCGGTACGCGTCGTCATTTTAACTTCCTCCACTGAAGATGCCTTTTGTTCAGGCGCGGATTTAAAAGAACGGAAAGGGATGAGTGAGGCAGAGTGGACAAAACAGCATCATTTATTTGAACAGATGTTCCAGGCAGTAGCCAATTGCAAGCAACCTACCATTGCTGCGATCAATGGCTATACTCTTGCAGGAGGGTTTGAACTTGCTTTAAATATGGACTTAATTGTTGCTGGTAAAAATACAAAAGTAGGGCTAACAGAGGTCACTCGAGGTATTATGCCAGGCGGAGGGGGAGCACGTCTACTGCCAAAACGTATACCGCTTCATACCGCAAAAGAATGGCTATTTACAGGTAGGATTGTATCCGCAGAAGAAGCACAGAACGCAGGGTTATTTAATCGAATTGTCGAATCAGAAGAAGTAATGAATATCGCAATTGAATTAGCCGAAAAAATTGCAGGCAATGCACCTTTAGGAGTTCAAGGTGTTAAAAAAGTAGCAGAAGTCAGTTCATTGAAAGCATCTGAAGCATTCCGTATTGAAATCGAAACTTACAACGAGGTTATTTATTCTGAGGATCGAATGGAAGGTATTTTAGCATTTAACGAAAAAAGAAAACCTAATTTTATCGGACGGTAGGAGGAACTCAAATGATGTTAACAGAGAATCTGGCATTTTTAGAAGAACTTCGTGAAGGTGTAAGAGCAGTTTGTAAACGTTTTGATGGTGAATACTGGCGGAAGTTGGATGAGATCGACGGATATCCGACCGAATTTGTGGAGTCGATTACGCAGGCAGGCTTTTTAGGAGCTTTAATACCTGAACAATATGGTGGATCGGGTTTAGGAATACTGGAAGCATCCGTAATTTTAGAAGAGATTAACCGCTCAGGCGGGAATGCGGGCGCATGTCATGCACAAATGTATACGATGGGAACAATTTTACGGCATGGTTCTCCGGCACAAAAGGAAAAATATTTGCCGAAGATTGCGGACGGATCGCTTCGTTTACAAGCATTTGGGGTGACAGAGCCTAATACTGGCACGGACACAACAAACTTAAAAACGTTTGCGAAACGCGATGGCGACCATTATATCGTGAATGGTCAAAAGGTATTCATTTCCCGTGCAGAGCATTCGGATTTAATGATTCTACTAGTTCGTACAACACCGAAAGACCAATGCGTTAAAAAGAGTGATGGCTTGTCTGTGTTAATTGTTGATTTGAATGAAGCAGTTGGAAATGGTTTAGAAATACGCCCAATCAAAACAATGATGAACCATGCGACAACAGAATTATTTATCGACAACTTAAGGGTGCCGGTAGAAAATTTGATTGGTGAAGAAGGAAAAGGATTCCGCTATATTTTGGACGGAATGAATGCCGAGCGGATTTTAATTGCTGCGGAATGTATCGGTGATGGTCGCTGGTTTATTGAACGGGCAACAAATTATGCAAAAGAACGGGTTGTTTTTGATCGTCCAATCGGTCAAAACCAAGGAATACAATTTCCGATTGCCCAGGCGCATATCCATATTGAAGCGGCAGACTTAATGCGCATAAAAGCTGCGGAACTTTATGATCGCCGGCAAGCTTGCGGGGCAGAGGCCAATATGGCGAAGTTACTCGCTGCAGATGCATCATGGGAGGCAGCCAATGTAGCCATTCAAACATATGGCGGCTTTGGCTTTGCCGCAGAATATGATATTGAGCGGAAATTTAAAGAGACGCGGCTATATCAAGTAGCTCCAATTTCAACAAACCTGATTTTATCATACGTCGGAGAACATATATTAAAACTTCCAAAATCTTATTGAGGTGAAAATCATGCACTTTCCAAAGCAAGTTGAAATTATTGAAGTAGGTCCACGCGACGGTTTGCAAAATGAATCACGCTTTGTGCCAACAGAGGAAAAGAAACGGTTAATCAAGCAATTATATGAAGCGGGCTTTCAGCGTATTGAAACGGCATCGTTTGTTCATCCGAAAATTGTCCCGCAAATGGCGGACGCACAGAAAATTACGGCATTTTGCAATGAACTGGAAATGGAATATATCGCTTTAACCCCAAATATGAAAGCACTGGAGCGTGCCATTGATGCAGGTGTACCGCAGATTGCGGTATTCGTCGGGGCAAGTGAGACATTCAACCAAAAAAATATTAAGCGTTCCATTGAAGAGTCTTTGGCAGAATGCAGCGAAATGTTCCGGCATGCAAAAGCTCAGAAAAAGTTTATTCGTGGCTATGTGTCGATGTGTTTTAGCTGTCCGTATGAAGGAGCCATTTCCTATGAGCAAGTTAAGCGGGTCGTAGCGCAATTTGTAAATGACGGGGCTGATGAAATTTCAATTGGTGATACGAATGGACAGGCAAATCCGCGCATTGTGTATGAACGGTTCAGCGCATTGAAAAAAGATTTTCCGGATACAACATTCGTGGCTCATTTCCATGATACAAACGGTTTTGCCTATGCAAATATTATTGCCGCATTAAATGCGGGAATAGAGAAGTTTGATAGTTCGATTGCTGGTCTTGGCGGTTGTCCGTTCTCACCTGGGGCTACTGGAAATGTAGCAACAGAGAAAGTGGTGGAGCTGTTTGAAGCAATGGAAGTAAAAACAAATATCCACCAGGAAAAATTAAAGGACGTGGCAAATTTCGCTTACAGTTTAGTTTAAGGAGGGCTGAAATGAAACCATTACAAGGGATACGTGTTCTCGATATGACAACAAATATTTCAGGGCCGACATTAACAATGATTTTAGCCGATTTAGGTGCCGAAGTGATCAAAGTAGAAAAGCTGAGCGGCGATGAAGCGAGGAAGATGGAGCCTAAATATCAGGAAGATGGCGTGTATTTTTTGAACATTAACAGGCAAAAAAAATCGGTCACCCTCAACATGAAAGAAGATTCTGACCGCGGAAAGTTAATGGGACTCATAAAAACAGCAGATGTCTTCGTGGAAAATTACCGGTTGGGTGTAGCACAAAAACTAGGCATCGATTATGAAGCGGTAAAGCAAATCAATCCGAAACTAATCTATTGTTCCTTATCCGCCTATGGCCAAAACGGTCCAAAGAAAAAATATCCAGGCTATGATGCCATTATGCAAGCTGAAACAGGCATTATGAGTATTACAGGAAGTACTGATTTAGCAAGAGTGCCGGTTTCATTAATTGATCAGGGAAGTGCCATGTGGGGGGCGCTTGGTATTGTATCTGCCATTTTACAACGTCATAAAACAGATGAGGGCAGCCTTGTGTCGACCTCTTTGTATGAGACCGGGGTATTTTGGGCGAACTATCATTTACTTTCAACAAAGTTAACAGGTGAAAATCCCGAAAAACTAGGTTCCAATCATGGGGCATTTGCGCCTTATGGGGCATTTCAAACTTCAGATGGTGCCATCATGATCGGCATCTCGAACAATAAATTATTCGAAAAACTTTGCGAAGTATTGCAAAAACACGAATGGATTGAAGATGGCCTCTACCATACGAATGAAGAACGAGTTAAAAACCGTTTACTTCTTAGTAAGGAAATTGAACAAATAACAATGACGGAAAAAAGCGAGGCACTCATTCAAGCACTGGAAGCTGGCGGTGTACCAGTAGCGCAAGTGAAAACAATGAAAGATGTACTAGTGGATCCGCAGCAAATAGAAAATAAACTGATTGTACGTCTACCACATATACGTGATAAGGAAATGTATGCAACGAGAATTCCTCTAACGTTTTCAAATTGTGATATAACACCTACCACCCCTGCACCATTGTTAGGGGAGCATAATGAAGAACTGTTAGGGAGGGATTATGTTCATGACATTAAGTGAGCAATTGGCACAATATATTGCGGATGTACGTTTCGAGGATATACCGCAGGATGTTGTACAGTTTACGAAGCTATGCATTGTCGATTATTATTCGTCTTTACTGAAAGGTCAGGAAGCAGAACCTGTTCGGATGATGGAACAAGTTGCGCAATTAATAGGCGGAGAACAACAGGCAACGGCAGTAACGGGGTTGAAGACGAGCATAACAAATGCAGCGTTCATTAATGGCGGCGCGAGTCACGTAATAGAGCTCGACGATATTCATAAAGCATCCATTGTGCATGCGGCAACTGTTATTATGCCTGCAGCGATTGCCATTGCAGAATGGAAAAATTTATCCGGCAAACAATTGATCGAGGCCATTATTGTGGGATATGAAGTGGCGTTTCGCGTAGGAGAAACGGTCACGCCTTCCCACTATTACTACTTTCATAATACGGCAACCTGCGGAACATTCGGCGCGGCAGCAGCAGTGTCAAAGTTATTGGATTTATCCAAAGAACAAATTGTCCAAGCATTTGGTTCTGCCGGCACTCAAGCTGCAGGGTTGTGGGAATTTATCGAGGATGGCGCCATGAGCAAGCAATTGCATCCTGGTAAAGCAGCGATGAATGGTATTTTAAGTGCTCTGTTAGCACAGCAGGGTTTTACAGGAGCAACAGCCATTTTGGAAGGGCGTAGAGGATTTTTTGAAGCAATGAGTGACGAGTACGATGTAACACGTATGACCGAAAAATTAGGTAAGCAATACAAAATTACCGAAAATGCCTTTAAAGTCCATGCATCTTGTCGTCATACCCATGCCGCAATGGACTTGGCGCTTGAACTGCATAAAAAAGTAGAGAAAAATGGCATTGATTTTATAAAATCAGTCGAAGTAGGAGCATATCAGGTGGCGCTGGATATTACGGATGCAAAAAGTCCGCAAACAATATATGCGGCAAAGTTCAGTATGCAATTTTGTGTTGCTTTAGCGTTATGGACCGGTGAAGGAGGATTTGATGCCTTCAATGCAGATATATTGCAAGACCCAACCATTCGAAAGCTGATGGAAAAGCTGACCGTATCTGTAGATAAAAATATTAACAGTCAATATCCGCAAGAGTGGGGCGCGAAAATTCAAATTCATTGGCAGGATGGTTCAAGTGACGTTGTGCAAAGCAGATTTCCTAAAGGGGATCCGGAAAATGCATTAACAGGCCAGGACTTTATTAATAAGTTCAATAGTTTAGTGCCTTTAGAAGAGGCTCATAAAGAAAAAATTATTCATGACTTATTACATTTAGAAACGATTCAAGTACAGCAGTTAATCCGTACATTACATCCCGTAGAGCATATTTCGATTGTGTAGTAGCTATTCAATTTTCAGAAAAATGAAGGGCGAGTGAGTGCATGCGTGAGACAAAGGGAAGAGTTGCCGAAATGACATCCCCGATGGAACTCGTTTTTAAAGAGTATCCATTGGTGGAGCCGGCACCAGGAGCGGTAATTGTAAAAATCATTCAAACAAATATTTGCGGATCTGAACTGCATATATGGAAAGGGCATCATCCGGTCATACGCAGTGGGGCTTTAGGACATGAAATGATAGGTGAAATTCATGCGTTAGGTGAAGGAGTCGAAACAGATTTTGCGGGTACCCCTGTAAAAGTCGGGGACCGAATTGTAAGTGCTTACTTTTTGACTTGCCGTAAATGTCCGCCTTGTCAGCATGGACAATTTAACTTATGTGAAAATGCTTATAAGTATTGGCGTTTACCGACAGAGGAAGCACCGCATTTCCATGGGACATTCGGTACGCATTATTATATTCATTCCGATCAGTATTTTTATAAAGTACCAGACAATATATCAAACAGTGTCGCAGCAAGCGCAAACTGTGCATTATCCCAGGTGTATTTTGGGCTGGAGCAAGGAAATGTTGTCTCAGGGGAAACAATTCTCATTCAAGGCGCGGGCGGACTCGGATTAAATGCGATTGCTGTTGCGAAAGAAAAGCAATTGAAAGTCATTGTAGTAGATGGTGTTGAAAGCCGTTTAGAACAGGCAAAGACATTTGGTGCAGATGAAGTAATTTTAATATCGGACTTTCCAACGGTTGAACAGCGCGTTGCACAAATTATGCGTCTGACAGGAAATCAAGGAGTGGATGTTGCCCTCGAAGTAGCAGGTGTTCCTCAGGCTTTTGCTGAAGGTGTGGAGTATATTCGAGCTGGCGGCCGTTACATTGTAATCGGCAATATCTCACCTGGACAAACGGTGGAATTTGATCCTGGTTATTTAACGCGTAAAGCAATTCAAATTATTCCCGTTCTGCGCTACAACCCATGGTATTTAAAAAAGGCACTCGACTTCCTGGAGCGCAATATTGACCGCTACCCGTTTGAAACATTATTGGATGCAAGCTTTAGTTTTGAGGAAATTAAAATAGCGTTGGATGAATCCGCAAAACGTACGGTTACACGTGCCACGATCATTCCGACTTAAAAGTATGGATCTTGAAAGGTGGTGACGGTGGATTTACGCTTGCAATGCTGAAAAAAATAGAAGTCTTGTAAAAAAATAAAAACATTATGGGAGGAATTACGATGTGTAATAAAAAAGTATACGTGCTTGATACAGGGACAATGAAAATGGATAAAAACTATATGATTGCCATGCACAATCCAGCAAGCATCACTAATCCGAATCCGCCAGCCGAGTTTGTCGAGTTTCCCGTTTATGCAGTACTGATTGACCACCCAGAAGGAAAAATTTTATTTGATACAGGCTGTAACCCGGACGGAATGGGAGATGATGGGCGTTGGCCGGAAGGGGTTCAGCAACTGTTCCCTGCCTTCCAAAGTGAAGAATGCTATTTGATCAATCGACTTGAACAATTGAAAGTTCGCCCGGAAGACATCAAATATGTCATTGCCTCACATTTGCATTTAGACCATGCAGGTTGCCTGGAGTTATTTACAAACGCAGAAATTATCGTTCATGATACGGAACTGTCAAATGTCATGAAAACATTTGCGATGACCCGAAATATGGGGGCCTATATTTGGGGCGATGTCATGGCTTGGATTCAAAAAGAACTGCGCTGGCGTACTATTAAACCTCATGAAAAAGAAGTGCCACTAGTAGAAGGCATTAAAATTTTAAATTTTGGTCCAGGGCATGCTTACGGTATGCTGGGCTTGCACATCGAACTCCCGGGTCACGGAAATGTTTTACTTGCATCCGATGCATTATACACAGAAGAAAGCTATGGTCCACCAGTTAAGCCGCCCGGAATTTTGTATGATTCAGTAGGCTACAACTCTACTGTAGAAAGAATCCGAGAATTTGCTACACGTAATGACTCTGAAATTTGGTTCGGACATGATTCAAAGCAATTTAAATCGTTTATCAAATCGACAGAAGGCTATTACGAATAATAAATTTGCACCCTAAGTAAGCCTTACTTAGGGTGTCATTGTCATAACGGAGGGAAGAATATGCAAAAAATAGGATCTGTACTCAATGGAGAGCACCGTCTTCAAGAAGAAAAGACGATGGATGTTTTAAATCCTTTTAATCAGGAACTGATTGCAACAATTGCCTGTGCCTCAATTGAAGATGTACATGAAGCAATTGAAGTCGCACAGCAAACATTTAATGCAACGATGCGCAAAATGCCTGCACATGAACGTAGCCGTATTTTACGTAAAGCTTCATTGTTACTTGAAGAACGGAGCGAACAGTTTGCGAAAACCATCTCTTTGGAAGCAGGAAAACCGATTAATGAGGCACGGGGAGAAGTAACACGAGCGGTTCAAGTGCTGCTGTTCGCAAGTGAAGAGGCAAAGCGGCTGGCAGGAGACCAGATTCCGATGGATAGTGCAATTGGCGGCGAACGTCAAATTGGCATTGCAAAACGTGTACCTTTAGGAGTAATTGCTGCCATTACGCCATTTAATTTCCCTTTAAACCTAGCTTTGCATAAAATTGCTCCGGCCATTGCTGTTGGAAATACAGTCGTTTTGAAACCAGCCGAAAAAACGCCGCTGTCTTCTATTTTGCTATATGAATTATTGCAGGATGCGGGATTGCCAAAAGGAGCGTTAAATATCCTTCAAGGGCCAGGCACGGAATTAGTTGAGCCACTGGTAAAACACCCTTTTGTGAAAAAAGTAACCTTTACGGGGAGCGGAAAAGTAGGATGGCATATTCATGAACTGGCAGGAAAGAAGCCGGTAACTCTTGAGCTTGGCTCCAATGCTCCGAACATTATATTTGCGGATGCCGATTTAGAGTACGCAGCGTCTACCATTACGATGTCCGGTTTTACATTTGCCGGTCAGGCATGTGTTTCTGCACAGCGGATATATGTCGAGCAATCTGTTTATGACCAGTTTGCACAATTACTACAGGAAAAAGTGGAAGCGCTGGTAATAGGGAATCCTGCTGAGGAACAAACACAACTGGGGCCAATGATTACAGAAGACGCGGCAATCCGTGCAGCAACCTGGATTGAAGAAGCAGTATCACAAGGGGCAACAATTCGTACGGGCGGAAAGAGGAACGGCACATTACTCGAGCCGACCATTTTGGAAAATGTTACAAAGTCGATGCAGGTCGTATGTATGGAAGTATTTGCCCCGATGGTTGCACTCATACCATTTACTGAAGAGGACGAAGTGTTGGCCGCTGCCAATGATTCAGATTACGGATTACAGGCAGGTGTGTTTACTTCAGATATTAACCGTGCCTTAAAGTTTGCAGAGGAGCTGGAAACAGGAGGCGTTTGGATTAATGAATCTTCGGTACGACGCTTTGACCATATGCCATATGGCGGGATAAAAGAGAGCGGTACTGGAAAAGAAGGAATACGTTATGCAATTGAAGGGATGTCAGATTTAAAATTTATAGGAATTAAGTTAATTTAAGGAGGACATCATCATGAAAATTCGATCTGCCATATTACGCTCATCCGGTGTAACTAAGCCCTATGCGGAAAGCAAGCCGATCCATATCGAAGAAATTGAGTTGGATGCTCCTCAAGAAGGGGAAGTATTGATTCAAATAAAAGCGGCAAGCCTTTGCCATTCGGATTTGTCAGTCATTAACGGGAGTCGTCCACGTCCTTTACCAATGGCTCTTGGTCATGAAGCAGCAGGAATCGTTAAAGAAGTAGGGCCTGGTGTTATGAACTTTAAGCAAGGAGATAAAGTAATCTGCGTATTTGTACCAAGTTGCGGGCATTGTGTACCTTGTGCAGAAGGACGTCCGGCATTATGTGAACCGGGTGCAAAGGCAAATGGAGACGGAACATTGATCGGTGGCGGGGTCCGTTTACATGCAGGGACTGAAAAGATTGGGCATCACGTTGGGGTATCTGCCTTCTCGGAGTATGCAGTCGTATCGCAGAATTCCCTCGTAAAAGTGGAAGAGGACTTGCCATTTGAAAAACTGGCGCTCTTTGGCTGTGCAGTTATTACAGGGGTAGGCGCTGTCGTAAATACAGCGAAAGTCCAGCTTGGAAAAACAGTTGCTGTTGTCGGTTTAGGCGGAATTGGCTTAAGTGCGCTGCTCGGGGCCATTGCAGCTGGTGCCCGTGAAGTAATCGCAATTGATATTAATGAAAAGAAGCTGCAGCAGGCAAAGGAATTGGGGGCAACAGCCGTCTTTAATTCGAAGGATGCTGATGTAGTCGCACAAGTGAAAGCCTATACAAATGGCGGGGTTGATTATGCTTTTGAAACTGCGGGTGTCGTTCCAGCGATGGAAGTGGCATATGCCATTACAAAGCGTGGCGGTACAACAACGACAACAGGACTGCCACATCCTGAACATCAGTTTTCTTTCCCTTATGTAACATTGACAGCAGAAGAAAAAACGCTAAAAGGTTCATATATAGGAAGCTGTGTGCCATTAAGAGATATTCCGCATTATTTGCATATGATGAAAACCGGAAAACTGCCGGTCGATCAGCTGTTATCAAATATTATTACACTCGATGAAATAAATGAAGGTTTTGATCTATTAGCGACAGGCGATAATTCTCGAATCATTATTAAAATGGATTAATGAAAAAACATAATAAAAACGGCGAAACATCTACTCTGTAATGTTTCGCCGTTTTTGTATAGCAAGAAGTACATAAAGCACTATCCAAATACTAACTATAACTCCGGCTAAACTTAATAAATAGCCAGCTGCCCCAAATGCATCGTATAGCCATTGAAGAGGCGTTCCTTTTACAGGGCGATTTAAAAACATAAAGTTCGTACGGAAATGAGCATTGTATATATAAATTGGCGGAACTGTGATAAGCAGAAACAAGAGAGCCCGCCAAATATCCGTAAAAGTTGTCATCAGCTGTTTTTCCAAAATCAAAACCGCAACAAATACGACGAGCAGTGCATGAAATAGAAAGCTGTGAAAATGCAAAAAGTCGCCAACCGGATCAATTGTCCACCCGGGGAATAAAAGTGCAATTGCAGCTCCGGGCAACGTAAGCGTGTATAGTAATGTAGCTGTTGTCCGTGTTGGAAAATACGTATGCCAGCCAATAATGAAAATGCCAAAGCCGCATAAATGAAGCGGGGGACTCCAATACGAATATTGGTCCGTTATGAGTAAATAAAGTTGCTTTGCTATTTCTGAAAACAGCAGCAGCCAGAATACCGTTTTTTGAAAAACATATTGTTTTTCACGAGAAGAATAATGATAAACATATAATGAAACAACTAAAAAACCGGCAATAAAAATAAGCCACATTATATGGATCGAATCGAAAATGGTAAATCCGTTCATTCCATCACCTTACTTTTCGGTTTGTTGTTTTCTCGCCAACTTCTCTGCTTTTTTACGCTCGCGTAGCGCCTTGAAAAAGTCCGTTAAAATTTGTCCGCATTCTTCTGCCATCACACCTTCTGTTACAGTACATTCATGATTAAAACGCGCATCATTCAGCAGACGGTATAATGAGTCGACACAGCCTGCCTTTATATCCCGTGCCCCGTAAACAACCCGAGGTATGCGCGACTGTAAAATAGCCCCTGCACACATCGGGCAAGGTTCAAGCGTGACGTACAAAGTAGTTTCTTCTAAACGCCAGCTGCCAACTTTTTTGCAGGCTTCCTGAATGGCCATGCTTTCTGCGTGTGTCAGTGCATTTTGGGTTGTTTCGCGTAAATTATGTGCACGTGCAATAATTTCATCTTTATATACAATAACTGCGCCGATCGGTACTTCCCCAAGGGCAGCTGCTTTTTTTGCTTCTTTCAATGCTTCCTGCATGTATTGGTGATCTTTGTTTTCGAGCATTCATCTATCACTCCTTAAATCCTAGTTTAGCATGCCGGTGAATACTTGAGCGACAAGAAATAAATCATGCTATGATGAAAGAAAAGTTTGAAGGAGTACAGCGATGAAGTCATTTCAAACAGAGAAAGAAGTAGATGAGTATTTTGATAAGGCATTGGCTGATCTGCATAAAGAGTATGAACAGAAATTGTTGACGATTGAGAAAAATGAACAACAAGTAACTGACACATTGCAAAAGCAATATGAACAGCAAAAGGTAGCCATTGCACAGCAGCATGAAAATGAAGAAAACAATCTTAACAATAATCGTGAACAAGCGATCGAAAAAATTAGAAAGTTATTCGACCATAAAAGAAAAGTCCTATTGGAAAACTATAAAATTACTTATGAAGAAGAAAGAAAAAACCATCACGTCAATAAAATTGAACTACTAGAGCAAAAACAAACGGAAGAACGCAGGAAGTTTCAATTTTACCATGATCAGCAACAAGCGCCATTAGCACAAATTGAACAAGCTCCAGATCTGACAGAGGCAATGGAACAGGCAATGGATAATTTATATCAGGAGTTAACCGACATCTTGATTAAATATAAACAGCAATTCGAGGAAGCCGAACAACAGTTTGAAGAAAGCTGCCATGAACTGGTGCTACAACGTGATGAGGCAATCGAAAACCTAGTTGATAATGAAGCAGCTTCACAAAGCCAGCTAGACGACCAGTTATTCGAGGCGTTACAGGATTTAGCCGAAAAAACAGATAAACAATATGAGCAAATAGAACAAAGCCTATTGGAAAAAGAACAGTCTCTTCAGGAAATGGTACTTGCTCAGCAAGAAAAAATTACCGCAGACTATGATAAACAGCGTGAAAAATTATTTGAACTACAAGAGGAAGCACTAGCACAATTTAATTACTAGAAATTGGCTATGCATGAATTCGGTAAAATAGAATTGTTTGCTTTGTTGTCTAAAGAGCGTTGTGATAAAATTAAAAGCATTGACTATAAAAAGAGAAGGAGCACTTCTAATGTCTGTGCCATTTATAACAGTAGAAGGTCCGATTGGTGTTGGGAAGACCTCATTATCTAAGGCCGTATCACAAACGTTTGACTATCATTTATTAAAAGAGATTGTAGATGAAAATCCATTTCTCGGTAAGTTCTATGAAGATATTAGTGAGTGGAGCTTCCAAACGGAAATGTTTTTCCTGTGCAATCGCTATAAACAGCTATCTGATATTCATGAAATTATTGAAGCACAAGGGCCTGTAGTGGCTGATTATCATATATTTAAAAATTTGATCTTTGCAAAGCGTACTTTAAAGCCGACAGAATATGAAAAGTACGAGTCGATCTACCGAATTTTAACTGCTGATATGCCAAAGCCCAATATGGTCATTTACTTACATGCAAGCTTGGATACATTAATGAAACGAATCGCAATGCGCGGTCGGGAAGTGGAAAAGAATATTTCCCGTGAATATATGGAACAACTTTCAAGCGATTATCATCAATTTATCGGACATTTTGAAAAGATGCATCCAGAAATTCCTGTTATCTCATTAAATGGGGATGAGCTTGATTTTGTGAAAAGTGAAGAAGATTTACAGTACGTACTACGATTAGTAGAGGAAAAGTTACAACAAAGGAGTTTGCATCAGAAATGAACTTAAGAGAGAAGTACAATATTCCTGCGAATGCAGTGATTACAATAGCAGGAACAGTCGGTGTCGGAAAGTCAACAATGACTAAAGCATTATCACAGAGCTTAAATTTCCGTACATCTTATGAAAAGGTTGATACAAACCCTTATTTAGATAAATTCTATGACGATTTTGAAAAGTGGAGCTTCCATTTGCAAGTATATTTCCTTGCTGAACGTTTTAAAGAACAGAAGCGTATTTTTGAATATGGCGGAGGCTTTATACAAGACCGTTCTATTTACGAAGATACAGGTATTTTTGCAAAGATGCATTATGACAAAGGGACAATGACACCGACAGATTATGAAACATATACAAATTTGTTTGATGCGATGGTGATGACACCGTATTTCCCGCACCCGGATTTGCTTGTATATTTGGAAGGTCCGATTGATGATGTGATTGGTCGTATCCACGAACGTGGACGCGAGATGGAGCAGCAAACACCTCATTCGTACTGGGAAGAAATGCACGGACGTTATGAAGACTGGATTAACAATTTCAATGCATGTCCAGTATTGCGTATTGATATTAACGATTACGATCTAATGAAAAATCCTGCACAAGTTGAGGATGTCGTTGCACGTATCGGATATATGCTTGAACAAACAAGCCATTTACGAAAATAATAAAAAGGACTGATTTCTATATGTAACGGAAATCAGTCTTTTTTATTTCGTCCAAACAATAACAAAAATGGGTGTCATAATGAGCAGAAAGACAAAAAAGCTCCATAAAACTTGTTTACCTGTCGTCATATTTTTAGGCTTCATACTGATGGATTCGTATAGCTCATTCACTGCGCGCTGTTCCCTTTCATAAAGCATCCTCTGAAAAGAAGCATAATTTTCGATGTATGACGCCGGATTTTCAAAATGAAAGCGAATCGCCCGTATATCATCTGTAACGTCTTTATCCTGGTGCATATACGTAATTGTAGGAGCAAGACCACCTGTCAGTCGGGCAATAACTTTGATATCGAAGGTCTTCATCTTATAAGTTGTGTTCCCGCTTTCATCTGTTACTATTTCAATAAGCGGATTATTCATGTATATCCCTCCTTTCTTTTATTTCCAGTATTCCCAACATAGAAAAGTTTTTAACGATTTAAAAAAATATTGCGAACAATAAGTTGTACCGTTTATGCTAACAGTAATTACAAATTTTAATGATTTGTAACATTATAGCAAAAAGGGGATGGGAATATGACTTTATCAATGGTAGAACGCTTACGTGCATTACCAACGACGGCAATTTCCGATGCAACAGGGGGACATACGAATGTGGCATCAGCAATTAAACCGCTTGCCGAACACTTCAAAATTGCAGGGAAAGCGAGAACGGTCCGCCTGCCAGATGGGGAAAATGGTGCGGTACTTGAAGCAATTAGTCAGGCAGAAAAAGGGGAAATATTAGTCATCGATGCTAAAGGCAATACGAATCGTGCTGTAGCGGGTGACTTTGTTATGCAGCTAGCACAAGGTGTCGGTGTTCAAGGTTTTGTCGTGGACGGGGTTATTCGCGATATAGCAGCTGCAAAAGAAATCGATTTTCCGGTCTTTTCATTAGGTACAACAGTAGCAGCAGGCAATAAACATGGTGGCGGGACAGTAGGTATAGCTGTATCTGTAGGAAATGTCGCTGTTCAAACAGGTGATTATGTAATTGGTGATAGTGATGGGGTCGTTATTATCCCTCAGAAGGATATCGAGCAGATTATAGAGGCAGCGGAAGCTAAAGTAGCAAAAGATGAAGAGCGGGCACATGAAGCATTACATAATGGGGAAGCATCAATCCGCGCATATTTAGCAAAAGTAGTAAAATAAAAAATGGCGTAGTGAAATCGTTCACTACGCCATTTTCTAATTTTATTTTAAGTTCGCAGCTTGATACTCAGCAAATTGCTTCTCGTCGAAACGCTTTTCCCATTTCGCCATTACAAGTGCTGCCAATGTGTTACCTACTACGTTTACAGCTGTACGAGCCATATCTAAAATACGGTCAATACCTGCGATAAATGCTAAACCTTCAAGCGGAATACCTACAGTGCCTAATGTTGCAAGAAGTACCACGAAAGATACCCCTGGAACGCCGGCGATTCCTTTAGATGTTACCATTAATACAAGCATTAATGTAATCTGTTCCACAATTGAAAGGTCAATACCGTACATTTGCGCAATGAAGATTGCTGCAATCGCCTGGTAAAGTGTCGAACCGTCTAAGTTGAATGAGTAACCTGTTGGAATAACGAATGAAACGATATCCTTTGGTGCACCCATTTTTTCTGTTTTTAACATAATACGAGGTAATACTGTCTCTGATGAAGAAGTAGAGAATGCCAGTAAAAGCTCGTCCTTGATCATACGAATTAATTTGAAGATATTAATACCGAAAATACGTGCTGTAAGACCTAAAACAACGATTACGAAGAAAATCATTGTTGCATATACTAAAATCGCCAGTTTCCCTAATGGAATAAGGGATTCTACACCAAATTTGGAAACGGTTACACCGATAAGTGCAAATACGCCGACTGGTGCAAATTTCATTACTAAGTTTGTGACCCAGAACATGGCGTCTGCCGTACCTTGGAAGAATGCGAGCACTGGTTTTCCGCGTTCTCCAATTGCTGCTACACCTAAACCGAAAATTACAGAGAAGAAAATAATTGCAAGCATGTCGCCTTCTGCCATTGCATTTATAATGTTTTTAGGAACGATGTCTACAATAATTTGGAAAGTTCCTTTGTCCTCTTCAGCTTCCGTTGTTTCAACATATGAAGAAATATCAGATTTCTGTAATTCGTTCATATCGATACCAGCACCTGGTTGGAATAGGTTAGCTGCTAATAAACCAACAGCAATCGCGACTGTTGTGATAACTTCGAAGTAAATAAGTGTTTTACCGCCAAGTCGACCTAACTGTTTGATGTCACCAGTTCCGGCAACCCCAACAATCAGTGTCGAAATAATAATCGGTACTACGATCATCTTAATTAAGTTTAAGAAAATATCGCCAAGTGGCTGTAAGTATGATTGTACATTTTCGTTACCGAAGAACACAGCACCTACGATAACACCAAGTACAAGACCGATTAAAATTTGCGCGGCTAAACTAATTTTAAACTTTTTCAAATATAGTTCCCCCTAAAAATTTAGATTCAGGACTAGCCTAAAACTAATTTTATTAGATACATACAAAATCCGACAAAATCCGACTAATCAACTTTACTAATAATTTCTGAATACAATACTTGAATGAATTTTTTTATGTTTACTTTTGCTTTACGTTGATCATTATTCTCTATTTGATTCATTAAATAACGAATGTCCGTTAAATCAAAATAGCGGGGGGTATAGTATTCAAATTCAGAATTCGTGTAATCGACAATCCCTAAGTTCGCCAAGTTAATCATGGCAGCTAATATAGTCCGGCGTACACGTTGTTCAATTGCTTTACTCTCTTTTACAATTTCGTCTGGCGTATTTTTCGTCAGCATTGCAACACGTTCATATACTTCCTTTAATGGAGGAAGCGGTGCAATTTTATGCTTCTCGATTAATAGCTGTTCTATAATTTTAATAATATCTTCACTGCCAACTTCAGCAACAATTCCCATATCATTTAAGATGGACTGAATATGTTCTCGCGCCGTCTTTTTTGTATGTGTTACATCTGTAATATCAAAGTTTGTCAGGGACTGGCGAATAACTTGCAAAGAATTTCTTAATAAGTATTGCTCAGTTGTCCGTTTTAATACCATTTGTACTTCAACTTTATTGATAGGCTTATGAATGAAAAATTCAATTCCTTTCGAATAACTTTCAGCGACCATTTCCTTATTTACAACTTGTGAAATCATAATAAACTGGCCTTTAAAGCCATTTTGTTGTAGTCGTTCAATTGTTTCAATTCCATCCAATTTCGGCATGAGTAAATCGATTAAAACAAATTCCGGCTGCATCATTAAAATTTGGGGAATGGCATCCAGACCGTTTTTTGCCTCCCCAATGACAGCTCCGAGTTCACAGTCATTAATAATATTACTGAGCATCATCCGGCTTGCCCGGTCATCATCTACTATAAAATAACGCATTAGTCATTCTCCTTTTGAATGTTTTCTGTAGGGATTTGCACAACAAAGCAAGTCGAGGTATCACTTGTTACGTGAATATTCCCTTCAAGATTTTCAACAATTGTTTTTGTATGGGAAAGACCAATTCCTGTAGAACCTTGGCCCTGTTCATTAAACTTGGATGTATAGCCTGCATCAAAAATAATTGGAATGAGTGCCGGATCAATACCAACTCCATTATCTTCTACGATAAAGGAAGTCATATCCTGTTCGGCTACAACATTCAAAGTAATAAATCCGCTTACTTCAATTGCCTCCACAGCATTTGCCATTAGGTTATTTAAAATAGCAAATAGTGCAATGTGGTTTTTTGTTTGATAATCATCTGGACAAATAAGAGTAATGGAAATCGATTTATTTAAATAGGCGGCATAATTTTCATTAGCCTCAATAATAAAACTTAGTAACTCAGACAACAGAAAATTTGACGGGTAGTTTCTCTTTGTTATTTTAGAGAGTCCGGCATGAATCCGTTCATTATCTTTTTTTACTTCATGGATTTCCTGGGCAATATGTAAAGCTTCAGAAGCTAGCTGCTCTTCATTTGTTTTCAGTTTTTTGTAAAGCTGATAACTGTTTGCTGTTAGCTGTTCGATTTGGGTCATCGTTTTTTGAAGATACAATGCTTCTACATATAGTTCCGAATGAATCGTCATGAGCTGTTTTAGCTGTTTCTTCTGTTCTGACATTGTTATCATGCTGTAAATGCCGACAACAAAAAAGCTGCGTAACAATCCAACGAGGATGAACAGTAGAAAAGAAGTAAATGTTTCCTGATCAGAAACAAGCAGAATATCCGTTAATACATGTTCGATCGTGTTGGAGAGTACTTCAAATGCTGTTGCTAATAAACCGAGCATAAGCGGCTGTTTTTTTAATTCGTCCAGTGGAATTAATTTAAAACATAGTGCAAAGACTGTATAAAAAGCGCCTGCCGGCAAATGTTCAACAATATGAGTAACGAAGCTTTGTCCATAAATAAAAATATCCAGTAACGACCGACCGACAATGACGATCAGTGCAGTCAATAAACCTGTAGATACAATCGGTAATGGACGGATCAGTAAGGCGAAAAAGAAAATAATGCTCCCTAATCCGAAACGAAAAGGTCCCTCTTCAAACGGAATTATTTTAATTTCGCCACCAATAGCGGTCAATAAGCCGACAAGTAGCATAAATAAGAAAAGTTTCATTGTTTTAATATGTGGCTGAGTCGATTCCAATTTTAATATACCGCCCTTTACATACATGACATAGTACTTAATTGTACAAGAAAGTCGTCTACAAATACAAAAAAGTACTATTTCCAATGAATTGAAATAGTACTTTAAAGTGAATTTTGCAATAAAAAAAACCGCTTAACTAATGTAGCGGATGAAAGTTCAAAAATGGAGGAGGTAGAGGGATTCGAACCCCCGCGCGGTGTTACCCGCCTGTCGGTTTTCAAGACCGATCCCTTCAGCCAGACTTGGGTATACCTCCAAAATATAAGATGTCTTTTCGACAAAGATTAATTTACCACGAAATGAGATTTGCGTCAATAATTTTTTCGGGAAAATTATAAGCTGATTAAATAGAGAAAACGAGATATCCAAATTTATAGAGGATGTCTCGTTTTACTATTGATTTATTTTTTTGAGGCATAAACTTTATTGGATGAATTTTTTAAAAAGCTTAAAATATTTTCAATGAATGGTTCTGTTTTTTCGATTTGAGTCCAGTGCCCACATTCATTAAATACATGTAGTTGTGCGTGAGGTAGTAATTGAATTAATCGATAGCTTGTTTCTTCGATTGGAATCACTTGGTCATTCAGGCCATGGAAAATTAATGTTTCAATCTCAATTTGCTTAATCTGCTCATCTTCTAAAGCCATTTCATCTAACATTTTTTGACGCGGTTCCGGGAACATTGCCGAGAACGCATCTCTTACATCAGGGCGCATGCTCGCTTCATAGCGCATGCGAACAAGTTCCTCATTATTTGCAGCTGCTTGATCGTACGAGAACAATTTAATAAGCTCTTTCATTGTTTCTAAACTTGGTTCATAGCCCCACACACGGTCTAGACCATCAGAAATTGGATGCTTTGTGCCAACACTACCCATTAAGATTAATTTTTTTACTAAATCTGGTCTGCGATATGCGATATGAAGAGACAATGCACCACCAAATGAATTACCAACTAAATAAACGGGTTCATCAGCAACCTTTTCAATAAAGCCAATTAAGTGCTCCACCCATAGCTCAATATTGTAATTATGGTCTGCTAATTTATCTGTTTCACCAAAACCGATAACATCTGGCGCTAAAACTCTATACGATTCACTAAGACGAGGGATAACTAAACGCCAGTTTGCAAGTGCAGACACACCAGGTCCTGATCCATGTATTAAAATGATTGTTTCACTTCCAGTACCTTCTTCATGATAGTGTGTGTTAACACCATTGATATTTAAATAGTTTGAACTAATGTTCAATTCAGCCACTCCTTTTTTGTTAATTGTATTGAGAATTAATTAGAAAGAAGAAAACAAGTTCCATCTTTCTAATAAGTTATATTTCTAAGGTTTAACAAGTTCTCCAGATTTAATAGGAGTACCATATTGGAAGAATTCCTGCGGTAAGGTAGAACCATGCCAAATAATAGACTTTTCTAAATCTTTACCTTTCCATTCCACAGTTCTCCAAGAAGGATCAAAAATTTGATAGCCTGGGTCACCGAATAATTCTACACGGTTTCCACCTGGTTCCATTACATACAAGAATGCAGCTTGAGTTACGCCATGCTTACCTGGACCGGCTTCAATATTATAGCCAGCTTCAATTAATAGGTCTGCAACATCTGATAAATGCTGAGGGAATCCGTACCAATAGCAAATATGGTGCAGGCGACCTGATTCACCTAATGCATCGCCCATAATTGCAATGTCATGTACTAAATTACTTACACTTAACCATGCAGCTATGGAAGAATCGTCGTCCGCTACGATGCGTTCACGTAAGTTAAAACCAAGCACCTCTTTTAAGAACTCAACGTTTTTGTCAGTATCGCTTGCTAATAAGTTGATATGGTCTAAGCGACGAACCGGCACACCGCGATTTGGACGTTTTTGCGGGCGATTTAATAATGGTGTTTTTTGGTCTTCAGGGGCTTCATAATACTCAACATCCCATAGAAGCTCAATTTTATGACCGTCTGGAGTTGTAAATTGGTATGCACGACCGTGACCGACATCTCCTTCAATCCAACCAATCCCATATCCAGTTTTTTCGATTTCAGCTACACGGCGCTCTAATGCTTGAGCAGAAGTAGCTCTTAAAGCAATATGACCTAAACCAGCTTCATCATTTTCTGTAATGATTAACGTGTTATGGTAATGATCCTCGTAAGCACGCATATAAACTGAGTTACCTCGACGACCTACTTCATCCATACCAAGAATATTTTTGAAGAATTCTACTGATTCCTCTAATTTAGGGCTGTAAATTTCAAAGTGTGCAAGTTGTGCAACGTCAAACATAGGCTCTTTTGTCATATTAAATTCCTCCACTTTTCATAAGTTTATTTTTTTATAGTAAAATTCATAGTTTTGAATTTACCAAGTCGGATGTCCTTTGAATCCAAGAATTGCGCTTCCGTATCCGGCCATTGCATCTTCGTATTGATGTGTTGGGTGAGCAGCAACGGTAAGAATATCTCGAACAAATCTTTCTGTTCCATCACTCTTGTAGACTGAGTTACCACCAAGCGTGATTAAAATACGAGTGGCCATTTCTGCAGAAGTTTTTGCAATATAGCCGCGAATTGCAAATAACTGTTCGCGTTCTTCCTCATCTAAAACGCGGATACCCTCATCCTGGTAACGGTGTAAGCGATCTGCATAATCTTTTGCTAAAGCTTTTAAAGCAGTTAGTTGTATATTTAATTCTGCAAGTGTCCGCTGTGCCGTACCTGCATTTTTTTCATTTGTATTATTGTTGAAAATACGAACACGATGTTCTGTTTTTTCTTTAAAGTTTCGTATTAAGCGTTCCACACCACCAATTGCTACATGTGAGAAACCAGCTAAGAAGAATGCAAGATAGGGAACATTGAAAATTTGGTAATCCGGTTCGTAATTACCGTCCGGTGCAGTTGCCCCATTCACTACTCGAGTTACCGGAAAAACATAATTTGCTGGAACGTAGACATTATCTAACTTTACAGCGTTGCTGCCTGTTCCCCGTAAACCTAGGGAATCCCAGTTTTCAACAATTTCAAAATCTTTTTTATGGACAATAAACAGGCCAAATTCTGGTTCTGTCCCATCGTGCAATTGATGAATAGCGCCTAGTGCAACCCAGTCGCAGTAAGGAATGCCGCTGCAGAAGTTCCATGTTCCTGATATACGATATCCTTCACCATCATTTACGACCTTACCAATCGGAGCAAATACATCGGCCATTAATTCCCCAGTGCCGAATAGCTCTTCCCGACCTTGTTTGTCTAAAAAAGCTGGCCAAGTTTCATGAATAATAGCAAAGTATGTTAACCATGCTGCTGAAACATTATAGTTCGCTACAGTTCGGATAATATCCCCAAATGTATAGTAGTCTAAATCTTGCCCACCATATGCTTTTGGTCTAAGTAACTTGTGGAAGCCGGCTTCTTTTACCTTTTCCATGACTTCATCCGGTAATTTTCTATCAAAATCAGTTTGATCTGCATATTTCTCTGCTAACTCACCTACTTCTTTTGCCTTTTGGAGTAGTTCTTCACGATTCAATGTCTTTTCAAGAAGTGCCAAAGAATTAATTGTCATATAAATCCTCCTTTTTGATTTGTAAGCGTTATCACAGCATCTTGTCGTACTGGTTATCTATTATTATAATTATCTGAATTTATTGAGATAGCTATTTAAAATACGGAAAAACGCTTTTTTTTAGAATATTTAGACTAAATGCGTTTTATTGGGGTTGGGGGAATGAGTAATAATAGTTATTTAACGCTCTATTCATGCTGTTAATATTCTTTACTGATTTTTTAAAAAAAGCCTTAGAAAGTAAAAAATGCTACTTTCTAAGGCTTTAAGAACTTTTAAATTAATTGTAAGGGGACTTTAAAATATAATTTGGTTTTTAACTTTTAATACTTTTAATGCCATATAGACAGAGAAAAGGCGCTTTGTATCATCTAAGCCAATATTTAAAATTTCGCTGATTTTAGATAAGCGGTACCTTAATCCACTAATAGACATGGAAAGAGCTTTCGCTGTTTTATTGATATTAATGCCATTCTCAATATAGGTATAAATCGTTTTTGTTAAATCGTAATCTTTGTCTATCTCCAATAATTTACCTAATTGTTGCATTACAAAGCGATCGATTAGAACCTCGTCTTTAATTTGGAAAAGTACGCCTTCAATTTCCAGATCTTCATAGAAACAAATATGCTTTTCTGGGTTTTTTGCCTTTAACGCTGCCAATGTCTCGTTGTATAAAATATTGATTTGGCTCAAATCTTCTATAACCGTACTTGCTCCTATATAAAATTCGTAACTTTTAAAACGACGTAAGCAGTATTTTAGTAACTGGTTTATAAATGTGTGGGGCACTGTATTTAACCTTTTAAATGTTGGATATTCAATTAAGATAATGAGTTTATCGGTCTTTTGCGAGACAAGGGCATTAATATTTCTTTCATTTAAAAATAGGATAATTTGTCTGATCAACTCTTCGTTTACTTCTATTTCATCACTGATATTAGAATGATTTAATGTTCTTTCTAATGTAAGCAACCAATACGATTCAGTAGGTGGAAAATTGAGGTAATGAGCAATTTTATAAATTTCATCTTGCTCTAATTTACCATCCAATACATCGCTTAAAAAACTTCGCTTTATATTCTGTTCCGTACCAATTTTAATATTTTCATTTAGTAAAATGACAGATGCTGTTAAAGCAGTTTTGTCGATAATCATGTATTCTAATTCCGTTGGGTTTTTCCCCGTCTGATATATAAATGAACAATAACCTTTAATTTGCTCTTCAAAATAAATAGGGGTTCTAAGTATTCCCAGTTCAGGTGTAATAGTTATAAATTCAGTAGTATCAATTTCAATTTTTTCCAACTCAAAATCGATCATGACATCTGCTGATTTTATAATTACTTCATTCGTCTCGTTTTCAATGAATATTGGTAAACCGGTTGATTCATTTAATAGATTGACGATTTTTTGGAGCCCTTGCTTTGATAAAAGTGCATGGGTTAATTTTCGTTGAACTTCATTTGCTTGTTTTAAATAATCACGCTCTATTTTCAGTTTTGCTGTTATTTCGTCTAGCTCTTGAATTATGCTAGTTGACTGGTAATAGCTGTATTCGTGTTCTTGATGACCCCATTCTTCGAGAGGCATGCAAATTACTTTACATTGCTCATACCCCATTGCACGACACTCCACCTCTTTTACAAGAATGGTCTTTTCTAATACCGTGGATAAATAGCCACTTGCATAACCACATAGTGTATGGCAAATTGGACGATCACTTAAGTTCCCATCTGCCAAAAACTCATCGGCCTCAAAAGAATTCTCCCAAATAACGTCTATTTTTTTTAAATAATTCTTCTCATCATAATGAATGTCAGATACGCTTACTCGATCAACATAGCCGTGTAACATATGAAATTTTGTACCGCCTAAAATCAATTCCAGCTCATCCTCGTAGTGGTATAACTTTGCTTTTCTAGCATCGCTAACACCACAATGCCAACCATATCGAACAAAAACGCCTTTCGAGCGATCTTCTCCTATAATTGACAGTAGTTCTTTTTTTAATGCTGTTCTTGCAGTAGTTGGAATTGTTATCATTCGATCATAAAATGCTGTTAAAGCCTCATCTTTAGGTAAATGAAATACATCATTTAAATTTTTTTGCTTTAAATTCATAATGATCCCCCTGGCTTAATTAAGTTTTTTAAACGATTTACGCTAAAAAAATTCAGAATTAGCTATTTAATGTGTGAATATTCTTTCTTTTCGCTATGCTATCATTTATTTGTGAAGTTCTAAACGTTGAGTTTTTTGGACCTAGGGGATTTATGTATTGAAAGTTTTAACCTGTAAAGTGTGGAAACTAATTTTCCAGAATTGTTTCCATTTCAAATTTTTGAATATTTAAAATAATATCATCTATTAAAAGGCACGTAAATGCTACTTTCAACTTAAATTTGAGAGCGTTTACAAATGATATGTCTTAATAGTTTTGACAAAAGGAGGATTAATGAATGTCAAATTTAAAAGTTGCTATTTTAGGCTCAGGTAATATCGGTACGGATTTAATGAAAAAAATAATGCGTTCATCCAACTTAGAATTAGTAGCAGTAATTGGTATTGATCCAGAATCAGATGGTTTACGCAAAGCGCGTGAAGCTGGATTTCAAACCTTTCACACAGGGTTAGACGGATTTTTGGATGCCGGTGTGCAAGTTGATGCTGTATTCGATGCGACAAGCGCCTATACACATATAAAGCATGCTGAACAATTACGGGCACGTAACATCCGTGCCATTGACTTAACTCCTGCAGCAATTGGTCCGCTAATTGTACCTACTGTTAACCTTCATGCTCATCCAAATGCAGACAATGTAAATATGGTGACATGTGGAGGGCAAGCGACAATACCGATTATTCATGCAGTTTCCAAATTATATAATGTCGAGTATGCCGAAATCGTGGCAACTATTGCAAGTAAAAGTGCGGGTCCTGCAACTCGTTCAAACATCGATGAATTTATAGCGACAACTTCGCGGGCAATCGAGCTTGTAGGTGGTGCTAGGAAAGGAAGAACCGTTCTGATTTTAAACCCTGCGGAACCGCCGATTATGATGAATGACACCATTCATTTATTAGTGGATCGACCTGTAGAGGAAGATACTCTTTATGAAGCGCTAGTTCAAGCGGAACAAGCCGTTCAGCAGTATGTTCCCGGCTATCGTCTTAAGTCTCGCCCATTTGTGGAGGGGAATCGAATTTCAGTATTTTTAGAAGTTGCGGGTGCTGCAGACTACCTACCTGCTTTTGCTGGAAACTTAGATATTATTACAGCGGCATCGATTAAAATTGCCGAGGAATGGGCGAAGTCAAAAGCATTATTATAACGGGAGGGATTACTGATGAAACGAGATGTCATACTAACAGAGGTCGCTTTAAGAGATGGCAGTCATGCGATGCGTCACCAATTCACAGAAGCCCAGGTGCGTGCTGCAGTTGCTGGTTTAGATGCAGCAAATATACCTTATATCGAAGTTGCACATGGTGATGGATTAGGTGGCTCAACGATTCAATATGGCCGCTCTTTAACAGATGAATTCAAATTAATTGAAGCGGCAGTAGAAACAGCAAAGCATGCAAAAATTGCGGTGTTATCATTACCTGGTATTGCAACGAAGCCAGATATTAAGCGAGCAGCCGATTTAGGTGTTTCGATGGTACGTGTAGCAACACATGTCACAGAGGCGGATGTATCTTTAAAACATCTTGCTTATGCGAAAGAGTTAGGCTTGGAAACAGTGGGGTTTTTAATGATGTCGCATATGGCAGAGCCAAGGGAAATTGTAGAACAGGCAAAAATTATGGTAAATGGCGGAGCAGATGTCATTTATATTGTAGATTCTGCGGGTGCTTTATTACCAAATCAAGTAATGGATCGCGTACAGGCGTTAAAACAGGAAATTGCTGTCCCGATAGGATTCCACGCGCATAATAATTTATCTTTAGCTGTTGCAAATTCATTGGCAGCAATTGAAGCCGGTGCTGAACGTATTGATGGTAGTATTCGTTGCTTAGGTGCGGGTGCCGGTAATACGCAAACAGAAGTTTTTGTTAGCGTACTAGATAAAATGGCCATTCAAACAGGGGTGGACCTTTATAAAATAATGGATGTTGCAGAGGAAATCATTGCGCCTATTTTACCGCAACCACAAGAGATTACGAGAGGCAGTCTTGTACTTGGTTATGCTGGAGTGTATTCAAGTTTCTTATTACATGCCCAAAAAGCAGCCGAAAAGTTCGGTGTTGATTCACGGGATATTTTAATGGAAATCGGTAGACGGAAAGCTGTAGGTGGACAGGAAGATATGATTTTGGAAGTTGCAGCAGAGTTACAGAAAGCTTAATTAGAAGTTGGAAATTATATTCAAATATACAATCTTAAATTTAAATGAGGAGGTTACAAAAATGGATGATCGTTTATTTAGAGATGCAATGGGGAAGTTTGCGACAGGTGTTACAGTAATTCTAACAGAAACAGAGGGTGAGCCACATGGTATGACAGCTAATGCTTTCATGTCTGTCTCACTTACACCGAAATTAGTTGTTATTTCAATTAAGGAAAATGCACGTATGCTTGCTAAGATTCAAGATTCAAAGAAATTTTCTGTTAACATTTTGGCAGAAAATCAAGAAGATATTTCAAAAATCTTTGCTGGGCAAATTAAAGACCAGCAAGTTTCATTTGAACGTTTAGCAGATGTTCCTGTTATTCCAGGAGCATTAGCACAAGTTTCGTGCGAGGTATCAGCTGAGTATATTGAAGGTGATCATACATTATTTATCGGTAAGGTAAATGATATTACGATTACAGATGGCGATCCATTGCTATACTTTGCAGGTAAATATCGTAATTTAAGTACATTAGTAGAGGCTTAATCTATTAAAAATAAACTTAGATTGTAGAAAGGTAGGTTGTTGGATGAAGACGCATTTTATTAATAGTCAAAATTTGCACTTGATTCAAAAACAGGCAACTTCTTGCGTAATGGCACTCGGTTATTTTGATGGGATCCACCTTGGACATCAGCAAGTGATAAAGACAGCTCGTGAAGAAGCGAATAAGCGCGGACTACCATTAGCAGTAATGAGTTTTCGTCCACATCCTATCAATGTTTTATCTAAGGGGCAAAGCATAGTACCGCACTTAACAACTCCTTGTGAAAAAGAAAAACGGCTTAAACAGCTTGGTGTTGATTTATTTTATCTGGTGGATTTTACATTGGCGTTTGCTGCGCTCACATCTAGTCAATTTGTAGAAGATTATTTAATGAAACTTGATGTTGTCCATGCAGTAGCAGGATTTGATTTTTCCTACGGTGTGAAGGGTGTAGCTAAACTCTCGCAAATAGTGGCTGATTCCAATGGGGAAATCACGGTTACGAAAGTAGAATGCATTGATTATGATGGTGAAAAAATCAGCTCAAGTGCGATTCGTCAACGTTTACTTGCGGCCGCTGTTCATGAAATCCCACACTTCTTAGGAGATCACTTTAATTCCAAGGTGCATTGGGACGGTAATAAATTTCAGCAAATTGAAAAGACAATGTTGCCATCTGCAGGTATTTATAAAGTGATTTTAGAACTGCCGAATAAACAATTAAGAACATATATTTCAATTGATGCAGCAGGTCAAATCCAACGAATGGAACGGCAAAGACGTCTGCCAAAGGGGATTTTTTCTATTCACTGGTTGCAGCAAGTTGAAAAGGCGGTTCCATCAAAAGCAATTTAAATGAAAGGAGTAGTGAATATGACAGAGGGATTGATGTCAAAAGCTATAGAATTATTAGATAGGGCTTATGAAAAGCATACTTCCGTTTCAGAACCTCTTTCTATATTAAACCCTATGATGACAATTGATGAGGCTTATGCCATTCAGATTCAGAGAGTTGAAGCAGCTACAAGCAAGGGTGAAGTGATTTCAGGGAAAAAAATTGGCTTAACATCTTTAGCAATGCAAAATTTACTAGGAGTGGACCAGCCAGACTATGGGCACCTTTTTCACTCAATGGAAGTTCCGAATGAAGGCATCGTTTCACTTAGTAAACTGTTTCAACCAAAAATTGAGGGTGAAATTGCCTTTGTACTAAAAAAAGATTTAGTAGGACCAAATGTTACAGTTGAGGATGTTTTAGATGCGACAGATTATGTAATAGCGGCCATTGAAATTGTAGATAGCCGAATTAAAGATTGGAAAATAAGTCTTGTAGATACAGTAGCGGATAATGCATCATGCGGATTATATGTACTAGGGTCAAAGAAAGTTAATGTGAACGATATTGATTTAAAAGCAATTCATATGGAACTTATAAAAAACAATGAAGTAATTAATGAAGGAAAAGGGACGGATGTATTAGGGGATCCAGCATTCTGTGTTGCTTGGTTAGCGAATAAATTACATGAATACAACGTTACATTAAAATCTGGTGAAGTCATTTTATCTGGGGCTTTATCTTCTGCTGTTGTAGCAGAGCCTGGTGACAAATTTACAGCATCATTTAATACGCTTGGTGAAGTGAAAGTCCAATTTATCAAGTGAAAGTGATGATGTGAAATATTAAAAGGACATTCTAGAGTATAGTTCTGCTAGCGTTGGGAAAATTTAATTGAAGCAATTCATTGCAATTTAATAGCTTGCTTAGTATACTAATACTTGCCGTGCTAGATGGGGAGGTAGCGGTGCCCTGTAACTTGCAATCCGCTCTAGCAAGATTGAATTCCTTTTCTGAGGCTGTCCGTATTGTTTGGTCTGCCTTTTGCACGTAGTGTTGACGGTTGGGTCCTGCGCAATAAGTACCCATGAACCATGTCAGGTCCGGAAGGAAGCAGCATTAAGTGGTATCACTTATGTGCCGCGGGGTAGCCTAACCCGAGCTGGCGACAAGAGTAACGCTTATGTGCGGCAGTCGAAGAAAGGTGCACGGTATTAAATTACCATTTCAAACGCATCCATCATTTATTGGTGGGTGCGTTTTTTATATGAAAAAGAGAGTTTATCTCATTCGGCGAGCTTTTAAAGAGCCCGCCGAATGAAGATAAACACCTGGCGGATGTCACAGATTTTTTAAGGGAATAGAAGTCAGTCTAATAACGTCGCATCATGTGACAACGGCTGACTGACCCACATCCTGTGGGTCTGAAAAATCTCCACTTAATTACGCCGAGGCATAATTTATTCATCTTATTTCAAAAGAGTTTATATTTACTTTATGCTATACTGAATGTATGTATTTTTAAATGGAAGGGAGAGGGGAAAGGTTGACATATCAAGCGTTTTATCGTGTTTATAGACCCCAGTCATTTAGAGAAATGTCAGGTCAGACACATGTAAAGAGGACCCTTCAAAATGCTCTCCTCGCAAGTAAGACAACACATGCTTATTTATTTTCCGGTCCTCGAGGAACAGGGAAAACGAGTACAGCTAAAATTTTCGCGAAAGCATTGAATTGTGAAAATGCCCCGGCAAGTGAGCCATGCAATGAATGCCCTACATGTCTAAGTATTACTGAAGGTTCACATACAGATGTAATCGAATTTGATGCTGCTTCCAATTCAAGAGTGGAAGAAATGCGTGATATTATCGAAAAAGTCCGTTTTGCCCCGGCAAATGCGCGTTTCAAAGTGTACATTATAGATGAGGTGCATATGCTTTCTACGAGTGCATTTAATGCATTATTAAAAACACTTGAGGAACCACCTGAACATGCGGTATTTATTTTAGCGACAACTGAGCCTCACAAGCTACCAGCAACAATTATTTCCCGTTGTCAGCGATTTGATTTTAAACGACTTTCTTCTATAGATATAGTAGAGCGTATGAAGGTTGTATTGGAAGATATCGGTATGGGTTATGATGAGCAGGCGCTTAAGGCAATTGCTCAAGCTGCAGCAGGAGGTATGCGTGATGCATTAAGTTTACTTGATCAGGTTGTTTCATTTAGTAATGAGCATGTCCAATTGGACGATGTACTTCTTGTAACAGGTTCTGTAAGCCAGGATGCATTTTACGATATTGCGATTTCACTACAGCAAAAGGATGTTGCCCAAGTATTAGGCAGTGTCGAAAATTTAATTGCGGATGGGAAAGAACCATTACGCCTTGCAGAAGACTTTATTACATTTTTCCGGGATCTGCTTCTATTAAAGACGGATGGTACGTTAGAGGAATTATTGGAGTTTATTTCACCGGATGAAAAGTTTCTGTCATTAGCGGAACAGTTTGAAGCTAATACACTTTACGGCTTTATTGATATTTTAGCGAAGACCCAGCAGGAAATGCGCTTTTCGCATCATACGAAAATATATTTAGAAACTGCCCTTTTAAAAATGGCACAATATAAAGCTTCACCACAAGGGGCCGCTGCAGTCGATCCGGCTATTGAAGGTAAGGTAGCGTCACTTGAAAGCAGGTTAGGGCAACTGTCTCAACAGCTTGAAAGTGGTGGAGGGGGAGCACCTGTTCAACAAAAAGAACAGGCCCGACAGCGAGTACGTCCGCAGGGGAATCAATACAATGCCCCGACTGGCCGTATTCAGGAAGTACTAAAAACTGCAACAAAGCCAGACCTGCAAAAAGTGAAATCTGCATGGGCAGGCGGTTTAGCAAGCTTACAAAAATCACATGCAGCTTTATTGGCGGATGCAGAGCCTGTAGCCGCAAATGCAAGTGCTTTTGTGATAAAATTCAAGTATGATATACATTGTCAAATGGTAGCTGACAACAATGCACTTGTTTCGTTGTTTACACAGCAGATTGCTTCGGAAGTAGGGATTCAATATGAACTTTTATGTATCCCGGAGCCGGCTTGGATTCGTCTGCGTGAAAACTTTATAAATGAAAATGGCTTAAATCAAAAGAAATCACCATCGGATGATATGAATGCGGTGGAAGATTTAATAGAGGAGCCCCATTTCCTTGACGATGTTCAAGTAATGGAAGCGCAAGATCCGCTTATTACAGAAGCTGAAAAACGTTTTGGAAAAGACTTTGTTGAAGTTATCGAAGAGTAAATACACATTTTAAGGAGGAAATAAGATGCGTGGTATGGGTAATATGCAAGGCATGATGAAAAAAATGCAAAAGATGCAAAAAGAAATGATGGAAGCACAAGAAGCTTTAAATGCACAGTTATTCGAAGGTGCAGCAGGTGGCGGTATGGTGAAGGTAGTAATGAACGGCCAACGTCAAATGCTTGAAGTGAATTTAGATGAGTCTGTAGTAGATCCGGAAGATATCGAAATGCTGCAAGATTTAATCGTTATTGCAACAAACGAAGCACTGAAAAAAGTTGAAGAAACAACAAATTCTACAATGGGCAAATTTACACAAGGAATGAACCTTCCTTTCTAATTTGAATCAAGTAGAACGTAGCGCACATCTCAAGCATTGGGATGTGCCTTTTTAAAGGAGGGGGAACAGGATGCATTATCCAGAGCCGATATCTCGATTAATAGACAGCTTTATGAAACTGCCGGGCATTGGTCCGAAAACAGCAGCTCGACTGGCATTTCACGTACTAACAATGAAGGAAGATACTGTATCGACATTTGCGAAAGCGCTTGTCGATGCAAAACGTAATTTAATGTATTGCTCACAATGTGGTCATATAACAGATATCGACCCTTGCCATATTTGTTCGGATAAACAACGTGATGTTTCAACAATTTGTGTTGTGCAGGATCCGAAAGATGTAATAGCTATGGAGAAGATGCGTGACTATCAAGGTCTCTATCATGTGTTACACGGTGCAATTTCACCTATGGACGGTGTAGGACCTGAAGATATTAATGTAGCTTCGCTATTGGGTCGCTTACATGACGAGCGTGTACAAGAGTTAATTTTAGCGACGAACCCGACAATAGAAGGGGAAGCAACGGCAATGTATATTTCGCGCCTTGTTAAACCATCAGGAATTCGCACTACACGTATCGCACACGGATTACCTGTTGGCGGAGATTTAGAATATGCAGATGAAGTAACATTATCGAAAGCGCTGGAAGGTAGACGCGAGTTGTAATCTAGGAGGAAGCCCCATGTTATTTTCTCGGAAAGGGAAACTCAAAAAAGAATTTGATGACAAACTAGTTTCTTCTATTAAAGAGACTAAAGAAGCTTTACAAAGTGCGAAGGTAATTGAAGAGTTGACCGCCGATTATAACTTAAATGTAATTGCCGAACGAAAAAGAGCCGAGAGCATACATTACTACTTATATAAAGAAGCACGTGTACGTCATGTGCTAATTAAATAATTTTTTAGAAATAAGAAGCGAAGCAGTTGCATATGTTACCACTAAATAAAAAAGGATGGTGCTATGCAATACATAGTTTTAGCTATGGTCTGTTTTGTTGTCTTGTTTCTTTTTTTATTAAACAAAAACGCAAGA
>NZ_CP152038.1:60000-125000 GCF_038630735.1 Solibacillus sp. FSL K6-1781
TCCCTGAGTAGCGGCGAGCGAAACGGGAAGAGCCCAAACCAAAGAGCTTGCTCTTTGGGGTTGTAGGACACTCTATACGGAGTTACAAAAGAATGAATTAGACGAAGCGACTTGGAAAGGTCCGCGAAACAAGGTAAAAGCCCTGTAGTCAAAAGTTCATTCCCTCCAGAGTGGATCCTGAGTACGGCGGAACACGTGAAATTCCGTCGGAATCCGGGAGGACCATCTCCCAAGGCTAAATACTACCTAGTGACCGATAGTGAACCAGTACCGTGAGGGAAAGGTGAAAAGCACCCCGGAAGGGGAGTGAAATAGATCCTGAAACCGTGTGCCTACAAGTAGTTAGAGCCCGTTAATGGGTGATAGCGTGCCTTTTGTAGAATGAACCGGCGAGTTACGATTACGTGCGAGGTTAAGTTGAGAAGACGGAGCCGCAGCGAAAGCGAGTCTGAATAGGGCGAATTAGTACGTGGTCGTAGACCCGAAACCAGGTGATCTACCCATGTCCAGGGTGAAGGTGAGGTAACACTCACTGGAGGCCCGAACCCACGCACGTTGAAAAGTGCGGGGATGAGGTGTGGGTAGCGGAGAAATTCCAATCGAACCTGGAGATAGCTGGTTCTCTCCGAAATAGCTTTAGGGCTAGCCTCGTGATTGAGAATACCGGAGGTAGAGCACTGTTTGGACTAGGGGGGCATCTCGCTTTACCGAATTCAGACAAACTCCGAATGCCGGATATTTATACACGGGAGTCAGACTGCGAGTGATAAGATCCGTAGTCAAGAGGGAAACAGCCCAGACCACCAGCTAAGGTCCCCAAGTAATCGTTAAGTGGAAAAGGATGTGGCGTTGCTTAGACAACCAGGATGTTGGCTTAGAAGCAGCCATCATTTAAAGAGTGCGTAATAGCTCACTGGTCGAGTGACGCTGCGCCGAAAATGTATCGGGGCTAAACGATTCACCGAAGCTGTGGATGCATACTTTGAGTATGCGTGGTAGGAGAGCGTTCTAACAGCGTTGAAGTCAGACCGGAAGGACTGGTGGAGCGGTTAGAAGTGAGAATGCCGGTATGAGTAGCGAAACATGGGTGAGAATCCCATGCACCGTATGACTAAGGTTTCCTGAGGAAGGCTCGTCCGCTCAGGGTTAGTCGGGACCTAAGCCGAGGCCGATAGGCGTAGGCGATGGACAACAGGTTGATATTCCTGTACCACCTCCTCACCGTTTGAGAAATGGGGGGACGCAGTAGGATAGGGTAAGCACGCCGTTGGTTGCGCGTGTTCAAGCAGTAAGGCGTGTATGTAGGCAAATCCGCATACTATAACGTTGAGCTGTGATGACGAGCTCGTATGAGCGAAGTTCCTGATTTCACACTGCCAAGAAAAGCCTCTATCGAGGTGAGAGGTGCCCGTACCGCAAACCGACACAGGTAGTCGAGGAGAGAATCCTAAGGTGTGCGAGAGAACTCTCGTTAAGGAACTCGGCAAAATGACCCCGTAACTTCGGGAGAAGGGGTGCTTCTTTGGGTGCATAGCCTAGAGAAGCCGCAGTGAATAGGCCCAGGCGACTGTTTAGCAAAAACACAGGTCTCTGCAAAACCGTAAGGTGACGTATAGGGGCTGACGCCTGCCCGGTGCTGGAAGGTTAAGAGGAGCGGTTAGCGCAAGCGAAGCTGTGAATTGAAGCCCCAGTAAACGGCGGCCGTAACTATAACGGTCCTAAGGTAGCGAAATTCCTTGTCGGGTAAGTTCCGACCCGCACGAAAGGCGTAACGATCTGGGCACTGTCTCAACGAGAGACTCGGTGAAATTATAGTACCTGTGAAGATGCAGGTTACCCGCGACAGGACGGAAAGACCCCGTGGAGCTTTACTGTAGCCTGATATTGAATTTTGGTACAACTTGTACAGGATAGGTAGGAGCCAGAGATCTCGGAGCGCCAGCTTCGAAGGAGGCGTCGGTGGGATACTACCCTGGTTGTATTGAACTTCTAACCCATGCCCCTTAGCGGGGTAGGAGACAGTGTCAGGCGGACAGTTTGACTGGGGCGGTCGCCTCCTAAAGAGTAACGGAGGCGCCCAAAGGTTCCCTCAGAATGGTTGGAAATCATTCGTAGAGTGTAAAGGCATAAGGGAGCTTGACTGCGAGACCTACAAGTCGAGCAGGGTCGAAAGACGGGCTTAGTGATCCGGTGGTTCCGCATGGAAGGGCCATCGCTCAACGGATAAAAGCTACCCCGGGGATAACAGGCTTATCTCCCCCAAGAGTCCACATCGACGGGGAGGTTTGGCACCTCGATGTCGGCTCATCGCATCCTGGGGCTGTAGTCGGTCCCAAGGGTTGGGCTGTTCGCCCATTAAAGCGGTACGCGAGCTGGGTTCAGAACGTCGTGAGACAGTTCGGTCCCTATCCGTCGTGGGCGTAGGAAATTTGAGAGGAGCTGTCCTTAGTACGAGAGGACCGGGATGGACATACCGCTGGTGTACCAGTTGTCTTGCCAAAGGCATCGCTGGGTAGCTATGTATGGACGGGATAAGTGCTGAAAGCATCTAAGCATGAAGCCCCCCTCAAGATGAGATTTCCCATTACGCAAGTAAGTAAGACCCCTGAAAGACGATCAGGTAGATAGGTTCGAGGTGGAAGTGCGGTGACGCATGCAGCTGACGAATACTAATCGGTCGAGGACTTAACCACATTTTATTGCACAAATTCAATGAAACGTTTATCCAGTTTTGAAAGAATGAAATTCTTTTACATAGGCTTATTTAAAGCCCACTATAGTGAAGTGATGATGGCAAAGAGGTCACACCCGTTCCCATACCGAACACGGAAGTTAAGCTCTTTAGCGCCGATGGTAGTTGGGGGCTTCCCCCTGTGAGAGTAGGACGTCGCTTCGCACAACGCAAACCCACTGAGTAATCAGTGGGTTTTTTGTCGTTTAAATTAAATAGGAATTTGACTTGTTCATTTTAATATTTAACATCGAGAATCGTGTGGGATATGAATTCCTTTTATAATCCGAGGTTCCGTTTATAAACTTTTCCCCACCTAGTTCTCTATATAAATCAGTCCGTGATTTCCCTGAGAGAGAAAATAAAATTATCAGCATTCATTTTTTCTCAAATTTCGCTGAAATAAGAAACCTTAGAGAATACGGGGAATAGTAATGGAAATAATTTTTCTTTGTAATTTATTAATTACACACATAGATTATATTTTTAATATAAAACTTATATAAATGTCATTTTCAAAGTAAAAACGCTCCCTTATGGAAGGAAGCGTTTAGATTATTCATTTTGGTAACTTATAGATTGTTCATGGTATTCAAGTAGTGCCTGGGTTAATTGTTTTGGAAACTTTTCTTCGATATAAGCTGCGATATACAGCTTCTTATCTACTTCCATTTGCGCAGAACGGAAAAGTTTCTGGAAAAGGGTTATTTTTCTTTGTTGCGAATACTGCTGTACTGCTTCATTTTGCAAACGGTTGAGCACAATTTGTTCGATTGCCTTTTCTCTAATTCGAATAGCAATATCCTCTTTATTGGAAGCCATTATTTCCTCGACTTTCTTTTTCAATTCGGTATTTTCCTGTTCAAGTTTTTTTGTAGCCACTTGGATCTCCGTCAATTCTTGTGAATGTTCCGGAGGGAGGGCTTTGATCTCCTGTTTAAAGAAATCATAGTTCAAACTTAGCTGCATTTGCTGGCTCTCTTCATCTTGTTCCATTTTAAACAAACCTGTTTTCATAATTTGCTCAAGTGCTTGGCTCATGGCATTGAGTCTGTACTCAATATTATCGGGCATTCCTACTTCTGTTGAGGAAGGAGTTCTTTTTTTGATAATATGGCCATCTTTATTAATACGTAATAGCTGCTTTAACCCTTTTACACGGTATTCGTCCTTTAACAGTAAAATCATACGCAGTTTTATAACGGCCTTAAAGTCTAAACGAATAACAGATGCTGTAGTAGGATTTGACGCTTCATCATCAAAAAGATATTCTTCAAACGGTTTAATATAGTAACGTATCTGTGCATCAGTGACATTAAACCAGCTGGCTACTTCAGGTGTGGAATAGTATTTTTTCTCAATGAGGTTGGACAAATAAGTTTCCGATAAAAAGAATTGTTCAGTCGGTGTTTCTTTAATAACTAAATAAAGCGGGTCATCTGCAAAAATTTCTTTAATACGTTTCTCTATCGAAATCGTTTGTTCCATCTTTTTTTCTCTCCTGTTCTACGGGGAATTTTTCTATTCTTTGCAGCAACTTAATTTACTTCTCTACTTTTTTCTATTCTTAACAGTGCCGTTTTATACCTAATTTTAAAAAAAGAGAGAGGAAAAGATGCACTTTAAGTGGATATTACATAAAAAGGTGATACTTGATGAGGCTATAATGCAAATAACATAGCTATCTCAAGAGACACCAGATTATGAGTTGAATAAAAATTATTTATTATCACGTATACAAGATTCATTGGCAGTTTTATATTCTATAAAAAAAGAATATAGTAAGACGTTGTTCTATTATAATAAAATTGATGTAACTATTTTAGATAGCTATTTTATGTTTGATCCCAAGACCTTTAAATTGAAAGTTATATTTAATAAAGTAAAAATGAATATGATATGGGTTTTTATAATGATGCAATCAAGATCAAGCAAGCAATAGAAGGTATCGCTGAATCGATTTAAAATGAAATATGACGTATGTATGGAATTTTTATTATTATCTCGGACAATGTTAAGAGTAGCTTGGATATTCAGAAGAAGAGATTAAATATTAATAGAAGCGTGTAGTAATCTTTTTGGAAATATTAGTACGAGAAGTCCTTTTAACGATATTGAGGGATTTGAAAGGGCATTGGCTTGTATGAAGGTAAATTAAATAAACTATTAAGAGGTATTTCTAAACATTTTAGAAATACCTCTTTTACTTTCACTTCTTAAAAACGTTAGGATTAGTGAGGCGAATTGATTGAATTTCCCCACAGCTTATACAAAAAGTATAAACCTTTTCAGATCCAACAAACGAAACTTTACTTTTTCTCAGTAATATATAGTCTGTCGCTTCATCAAATTCAGAACTTCCACAATGTCTACATTTTCTTTCTTCATTAAATGTCATATTAATTTCCTCCTTATTTACGTAAGTATAAATTATATACGTACCTTCTGTAAAAAAGTTCCAATACTAGGGTGTTAATATATTTTTTATTACTTAATTTAAAGTTAGGAACATAGGAAACATTTTATGTACGGTGGCTAGTCGATAGTTCTCTTTAGAGGTATAGTTTTAGTATTTATAGTATATAACAGCAGTATTACCACGAATCTTTATGTATATAAAATAAAAGGAGAATACTGAAGAAAGTGATTTGCTCTACTTTTCATTACTGTACGGAGAAGTACATTATTATACTAAGACTGGCTTATTTGACGTTAGCAAAGCAAAACTTGTATATTAAATATATAAAATCAAAAAAAAGTTATAAAAAACTATTGCTAAGTGAATAATATCATGATATATTATTATAAGTCGCAACGATGACAACAAATATCGAAAAAACATTTTAAAATAAATGTTGACATAACATTCGTAGAATGGTAAGATATAAAAGTTGTCACTTAAACGACGCAATGAACCTTGAAAACTGAACAAGCAACGTTAATGAAACAAGCTTCTTAAATGAAGCAAACAATAGATTTCAACTTCTAACGAAGTTGGATCGCTAGCAAAGCAAATGAGCTTTCAAACTACTTTTATGGAGAGTTTGATCCTGGCTCAGGACGAACGCTGGCGGCGTGCCTAATACATGCAAGTCGAGCGGAAATTTTATTGGTGCTTGCACCTTTAAAATTTTAGCGGCGGACGGGTGAGTAACACGTGGGTAACCTACCTTATAGATTGGGATAACTCCGGGAAACCGGGGCTAATACCGAATAATACTTTTTAACACATGTTTGAAAGTTGAAAGACGGTTTCGGCTGTCACTATAAGATGGACCCGCGGCGCATTAGCTAGTTGGTGAGGTAACGGCTCACCAAGGCAACGATGCGTAGCCGACCTGAGAGGGTGATCGGCCACACTGGGACTGAGACACGGCCCAGACTCCTACGGGAGGCAGCAGTAGGGAATCTTCCACAATGGACGAAAGTCTGATGGAGCAACGCCGCGTGAGTGAAGAAGGATTTCGGTTCGTAAAACTCTGTTGCAAGGGAAGAACAAGTAGCGTAGTAACTGGCGCTACCTTGACGGTACCTTGTTAGAAAGCCACGGCTAACTACGTGCCAGCAGCCGCGGTAATACGTAGGTGGCAAGCGTTGTCCGGAATTATTGGGCGTAAAGCGCGCGCAGGTGGTTCCTTAAGTCTGATGTGAAAGCCCCCGGCTCAACCGGGGAGGGTCATTGGAAACTGGGGAACTTGAGTGCAGAAGAGGATAGTGGAATTCCAAGTGTAGCGGTGAAATGCGTAGAGATTTGGAGGAACACCAGTGGCGAAGGCGACTGTCTGGTCTGTAACTGACACTGAGGCGCGAAAGCGTGGGGAGCAAACAGGATTAGATACCCTGGTAGTCCACGCCGTAAACGATGAGTGCTAAGTGTTGGGGGGTTTCCGCCCCTCAGTGCTGCAGCTAACGCATTAAGCACTCCGCCTGGGGAGTACGGTCGCAAGACTGAAACTCAAAGGAATTGACGGGGGCCCGCACAAGCGGTGGAGCATGTGGTTTAATTCGAAGCAACGCGAAGAACCTTACCAGGTCTTGACATCCCGGTGACCACTATGGAGACATAGTTTCCCCTTCGGGGGCAACGGTGACAGGTGGTGCATGGTTGTCGTCAGCTCGTGTCGTGAGATGTTGGGTTAAGTCCCGCAACGAGCGCAACCCTTATTCTTAGTTGCCATCATTCAGTTGGGCACTCTAAGGAGACTGCCGGTGATAAACCGGAGGAAGGTGGGGATGACGTCAAATCATCATGCCCCTTATGACCTGGGCTACACACGTGCTACAATGGACGGTACAAACGGTTGCCAACCCGCGAGGGGGAGCTAATCCGATAAAACCGTTCTCAGTTCGGATTGTAGGCTGCAACTCGCCTACATGAAGCCGGAATCGCTAGTAATCGCGGATCAGCATGCCGCGGTGAATACGTTCCCGGGCCTTGTACACACCGCCCGTCACACCACGAGAGTTTGTAACACCCGAAGTCGGTGAGGTAACCTTTATGGAGCCAGCCGCCGAAGGTGGGATAGATGATTGGGGTGAAGTCGTAACAAGGTAGCCGTATCGGAAGGTGCGGCTGGATCACCTCCTTTCTAAGGATTTTTCGGAATCATTCCTTCGGGGAATGAAACATTAACGTTTGCTGTTCAGTTTTGAAGGTTCATTCTTAAATGAATGAAATACTTCAAACCTTGCTCCTGACGCTTGCGCTTACGTCGCAAAGCTGCATGAAGCAAAATCAGTGAAGCTTCTCACGATGTGATTGAAGTCAGCTGCTTCGTTCTTTGAAAACTGGATAAAACGACATTGAAAGCAATAAATCAAATTTCTATTTTATAGATTTTTAAACAAGTCAAGCAATTGACGTGTAAACTTAAATCTTAGATCTCTGATCTAAGTGTTAACTTTTGGTTAAGTTAATAAGGGCGCACGGTGGATGCCTTGGCACTAGGAGTCGATGAAGGACGGCACTAACACCGATATGCCTCGGGGAGCTGTAAGTAAGCTTTGATCCGGGGATTTCCGAATGGGGGAACCCACTATCTTTAATCGGATAGTATCTTCACGTGAATTCATAGCGTGTTGAAGACAGACGCAGGGAACTGAAACATCTAAGTACCTGCAGGAACAGAAAGAAAATTCGATTCCCTGAGTAGCGGCGAGCGAAACGGGAAGAGCCCAAACCAAAGAGCTTGCTCTTTGGGGTTGTAGGACACTCTATACGGAGTTACAAAAGAATGAATTAGACGAAGCGACTTGGAAAGGTCCGCGAAACAAGGTAAAAGCCCTGTAGTCAAAAGTTCATTCCCTCCAGAGTGGATCCTGAGTACGGCGGAACACGTGAAATTCCGTCGGAATCCGGGAGGACCATCTCCCAAGGCTAAATACTACCTAGTGACCGATAGTGAACCAGTACCGTGAGGGAAAGGTGAAAAGCACCCCGGAAGGGGAGTGAAATAGATCCTGAAACCGTGTGCCTACAAGTAGTTAGAGCCCGTTAATGGGTGATAGCGTGCCTTTTGTAGAATGAACCGGCGAGTTACGATTACGTGCGAGGTTAAGTTGAGAAGACGGAGCCGCAGCGAAAGCGAGTCTGAATAGGGCGAATTAGTACGTGGTCGTAGACCCGAAACCAGGTGATCTACCCATGTCCAGGGTGAAGGTGAGGTAACACTCACTGGAGGCCCGAACCCACGCACGTTGAAAAGTGCGGGGATGAGGTGTGGGTAGCGGAGAAATTCCAATCGAACCTGGAGATAGCTGGTTCTCTCCGAAATAGCTTTAGGGCTAGCCTCGTGATTGAGAATACCGGAGGTAGAGCACTGTTTGGACTAGGGGGGCATCTCGCTTTACCGAATTCAGACAAACTCCGAATGCCGGATATTTATACACGGGAGTCAGACTGCGAGTGATAAGATCCGTAGTCAAGAGGGAAACAGCCCAGACCACCAGCTAAGGTCCCCAAGTAATCGTTAAGTGGAAAAGGATGTGGCGTTGCTTAGACAACCAGGATGTTGGCTTAGAAGCAGCCATCATTTAAAGAGTGCGTAATAGCTCACTGGTCGAGTGACGCTGCGCCGAAAATGTATCGGGGCTAAACGATTCACCGAAGCTGTGGATGCATACTTTGAGTATGCGTGGTAGGAGAGCGTTCTAACAGCGTTGAAGTCAGACCGGAAGGACTGGTGGAGCGGTTAGAAGTGAGAATGCCGGTATGAGTAGCGAAACATGGGTGAGAATCCCATGCACCGTATGACTAAGGTTTCCTGAGGAAGGCTCGTCCGCTCAGGGTTAGTCGGGACCTAAGCCGAGGCCGATAGGCGTAGGCGATGGACAACAGGTTGATATTCCTGTACCACCTCCTCACCGTTTGAGAAATGGGGGGACGCAGTAGGATAGGGTAAGCACGCCGTTGGTTGCGCGTGTTCAAGCAGTAAGGCGTGTATGTAGGCAAATCCGCATACTATAACGTTGAGCTGTGATGACGAGCTCGTATGAGCGAAGTTCCTGATTTCACACTGCCAAGAAAAGCCTCTATCGAGGTGAGAGGTGCCCGTACCGCAAACCGACACAGGTAGTCGAGGAGAGAATCCTAAGGTGTGCGAGAGAACTCTCGTTAAGGAACTCGGCAAAATGACCCCGTAACTTCGGGAGAAGGGGTGCTTCTTTGGGTGCATAGCCTAGAGAAGCCGCAGTGAATAGGCCCAGGCGACTGTTTAGCAAAAACACAGGTCTCTGCAAAACCGTAAGGTGACGTATAGGGGCTGACGCCTGCCCGGTGCTGGAAGGTTAAGAGGAGCGGTTAGCGCAAGCGAAGCTGTGAATTGAAGCCCCAGTAAACGGCGGCCGTAACTATAACGGTCCTAAGGTAGCGAAATTCCTTGTCGGGTAAGTTCCGACCCGCACGAAAGGCGTAACGATCTGGGCACTGTCTCAACGAGAGACTCGGTGAAATTATAGTACCTGTGAAGATGCAGGTTACCCGCGACAGGACGGAAAGACCCCGTGGAGCTTTACTGTAGCCTGATATTGAATTTTGGTACAACTTGTACAGGATAGGTAGGAGCCAGAGATCTCGGAGCGCCAGCTTCGAAGGAGGCGTCGGTGGGATACTACCCTGGTTGTATTGAACTTCTAACCCATGCCCCTTAGCGGGGTAGGAGACAGTGTCAGGCGGACAGTTTGACTGGGGCGGTCGCCTCCTAAAGAGTAACGGAGGCGCCCAAAGGTTCCCTCAGAATGGTTGGAAATCATTCGTAGAGTGTAAAGGCATAAGGGAGCTTGACTGCGAGACCTACAAGTCGAGCAGGGTCGAAAGACGGGCTTAGTGATCCGGTGGTTCCGCATGGAAGGGCCATCGCTCAACGGATAAAAGCTACCCCGGGGATAACAGGCTTATCTCCCCCAAGAGTCCACATCGACGGGGAGGTTTGGCACCTCGATGTCGGCTCATCGCATCCTGGGGCTGTAGTCGGTCCCAAGGGTTGGGCTGTTCGCCCATTAAAGCGGTACGCGAGCTGGGTTCAGAACGTCGTGAGACAGTTCGGTCCCTATCCGTCGTGGGCGTAGGAAATTTGAGAGGAGCTGTCCTTAGTACGAGAGGACCGGGATGGACATACCGCTGGTGTACCAGTTGTCTTGCCAAAGGCATCGCTGGGTAGCTATGTATGGACGGGATAAGTGCTGAAAGCATCTAAGCATGAAGCCCCCCTCAAGATGAGATTTCCCATTACGCAAGTAAGTAAGACCCCTGAAAGACGATCAGGTAGATAGGTTCGAGGTGGAAGTGCGGTGACGCATGCAGCTGACGAATACTAATCGGTCGAGGACTTAACCACATTTTATTGCTCAATTCAATGAAACGTTTATCCAGTTTTGAAAGAATGATCTTTCTAAGGGTTTCAAGACACAAGCTAGTCGAGGAAACGACTGAGTGATTGAAGGAGCGTACTTAAGTACGTGACTGAAAGAACGAAGGAAGTTGACGAAGGATAGCGCCGTGTATTGGAAGCCGAAAATAGTGAAGTGATGATGGCAAAGAGGTCACACCCGTTCCCATACCGAACACGGAAGTTAAGCTCTTTAGCGCCGATGGTAGTTGGGGGCTTCCCCCTGTGAGAGTAGGACGTCGCTTCGCACAACGCAAACCCGCTGAGTAATCAGTGGGTTTTTTGTTTACTTAAAATCTGTATGCGCTGTAACCATGAGTATGCAAATTCAAGCAAGTACAAAGACCGAGAGCAAAGAAACTTTTGATAATTTGGACGTATGAAATGTCAAAGTCTAAATGCAGTGACGAATGTAGATATTGTTATAGAAAAGATAGTAGTTTGTTTAAAAATTTATTAAGTAACCAATATATGTTTTATGACTAGCTAATGATCAATGTTAGCTAGTTTTTCATTTCTAACGCCAATGGTGGTTTGAGAGGTCGAGACGTCTTATAATAGAGGAACAATGGAAAATGAGGTGAATATGGTGAATAGTAATCGACCAATTGTTCAAGCATTAAAAAAGTTTGTTGCGGATGAGCCGCAATCCTTTCATGTGCCTGGACATAAAAATGGGTTGCTGTCGAATTTGCCTGATGAAATAAAACAGGCATTAAAATATGATGTAACTGAACTGACAGGGTTAGATGATTTTCATCATCCAGAAGAAGCCATTCAGCAGGCAGAGCAACTCCTCGCAACTACATATGGGGCAAATCGGAGTTTCTTTTTAGTGAATGGTTCAACAGTTGGGAACTTAGCAATGATCTATGCAACTTGTGAAAAAGGAGATACTGTACTTGTTCAAAGAAATGCACACAAATCTATTTTTCATGCATTGGAACTTGTTGGGGTGAAACCTGTATATGTTTCACCAAAGTGGGATATAAAAAGTCAGACTGCGGGTTGTATTGATTTGGATACATTAGAGCAAGCGATAGCAACTTATCCGCATGCCAAGGCCGCTATCTTTACGTATCCGACTTATTATGGGGTGACAGCAGTTGATTTTGCAGAGCAAATTGAATTATGCCATGAGTATCATATTCCTGTTCTAGTTGATGAGGCACATGGGGCCCATTTAACCGTATCGGAGGATCTCCCCGCTTCGGCCCTTGAGCTAGGTGCAGACATTGTCGTCCAGTCAGCCCATAAAACATTACCCGCTATGACAATGGCTTCCTTTTTACATATGAAATCATCATTAGTAAGCAAACAGAAAGTAAACCGTTATTTACGTATGTTACAATCGAGTAGTCCATCGTATTTACTTTTAGCTTCCCTTGATGATGCAAGAAGTTATGTAGCCAACTATACGCCAGCTGACTATGCGTATCTTATGGAGAAGCGTCTGCAATTTATTGAATCATTGACAACTTTAACGGATTTAAAGGTTATTGAAGTGAATGATTCATTAAAACTATTAGTACGTGCCCCTGGTTACACAGGTTTTCAATTAAAAGAGGCATTGGAAAAAATGCATGTGTATGTTGAGTTGGCAGATGCAAAACAAGTGCTTTTAATTTTACCGTTATTGAAGCAAGGAGATTGTTACTCGATTACGAATTTATGTAACCGTATGAAAGAGGCAAATACCCATTTAAAACTCTGCGAAAGCAATGAATATATAGATGATACAGAAAGCTTTGAGACGATAGCAATTACGCAACCGGAATATAGCTTTGAGGAAATAGAGCAGGCAGAAAAAGAGTGGACTCCATACAAGCTGACTAACGGGCGAATTGCAGCTAATACAATTATTCCGTATCCACCGGGAATTCCATTACTGGTCCAAGGTGAGAAAATTACGGAAGCACAAATTCGTCAGTTGGAAGAGCTGCTCGCTATCGGTGCACTGTTCCAGGGAGATCACCGATTACAGGAAAAACTAATACAAGTCATAATATAGATGCAGGGAGAATATAAAAATGCAAAGGAATTTATTTATTACGTTTGAAGGCGGGGAAGGTGCCGGTAAAACAAGTGTACTAAAGGCAATTGGGGAGCGTTTAAAAGAAGAGCGTATTGAGGCTTTACTAACACGTGAACCAGGCGGGATTGAAATCGCCGAGAAAATTCGGACGATTATTTTAGACCCGGCACATACGGAAATGCATGAGCGGACAGAGGCATTATTATATGCTGCAGCACGTGCACAGCATTTCTATGAAAAAATTGTGCCTGCATTGGAAGAAGGAAAGCATGTATTATGCGATCGGTTTATTGACTCCTCATTGGCATATCAGGGCTATGCACGGGAAATCGGAGTCGATGATGTACTTTCTATTAATGAATTTGCGATAGGAAAGCGTCTGCCGGATGTAACTATTTTCTTTAATATTGCACCGGAAAGAGGGTTAGCGCGTATTCATGCGACACGTAGTGATGAAATTAACCGATTAGACGCTGAAGATTTGGCATTCCATCAAAAAGTATATGAAGGGTACGAGGAAGCAATAAGACGTTACCCGAAGCGCTTTAAAATGGTGAATGCAGACCAGGCTCTTGAACAGGTGGTTGAAGAAGTGTGGGGGATTTTAAATCCGTTATTAGGGTAAAAGTAAATGAAGTGTACCTTTTATTTTTATTCAGCGGGTTTCTAGAACACCCGCTGAATAAAAATAAGCCTCTGGCAGATGTCACAGATTTTTTAATAGAAATTTTTTGAGTAAACTCAAAAAAAATCTGGACACAATTACACCGAGGCGTAATTGATGATATAATAGAGGAACCAATTCAATGAAGGGGTGAGTACGGATGAAGTTAGTAGTAGCAGTAGTGCAAGATCAAGATAGCAACCGCTTATCGAATGCATTAACGAAAAACAACTATCGTGCGACAAAATTAGCGAGTACAGGTGGATTTTTACGATCGGGAAACACGACATTTTTAATAGGTACGGATGATTCTTTAATTCCAAGGTTATTAGAGATTATTCGTGAAAACTGTCGATCACGCGAGCAAATGGTTGCTCCTGTATCGCCAATGGGAGGGAACGCAGATTCTTATATCCCGTACCCTGTAGAAGTTGAAGTTGGAGGAGCGATTGTATTTGTATTACCAATCGAACAATTCCACCATTTTTAATTTCTTTCAACAGACTGAAGGAAATTAAAGCCCCAATCGGTAATGTTAAATTCACGCAGCCATCATTATTGCGCGTATAAAACCGAGTTCGATAGTAAGTATAGTGGGGCGTTATTTTTTTGGAGGCGAATGGTAAATGAAGATTAATCAAGATCTCCGAACAAATTTGAATGCGAATCGCAATGATTTGCGTCCGGCAAATCAAAACGGGAATCGCTTTGGTGACATGATTGTAAAGCAAGAGTCGAAAATGCAGTCAGAGCAACTCACGAGATTAATGGGTGATATTTCTACAGCGGGTGACCGAGTAGCACGATCACGGAATTTACGTGAATTAGCTCGCTTTAAAATGCTTGTGAAACGTTTTTTACAGGAAGCAGTAGATTATGGGCTTGAGATGAAGCAATCACATACATGGAACCGTTTTGGAGAAGGGCGCCGCTTAAAAATTGTCGAAACAATTGATGAGCGTCTTGTCGAATTGGCAGAAGATATTCTAAATGAAGAAAAAGAGTCTATTGAGTTATTGGCGAAAATTGGCGAGATTAAGGGACTTTTAATAAATCTGTATATGTGAAAAATGCCCGTGTCTTTGTTGTGCACTAGACACGGGCATTTTTCCAAGCAGAATATATATTGTTTGAATTGTACATAGGGCATTCAAATAAATAGAAGCAGGAAATGAAAAAGGTGAGGGAATTGACACGAACTATTGAAGAGCTTACGAAGCTGCAACCTGTAGTGATGAAGCAACTACAAACAATTGTAGATAAAGATCGTTTAGCACATGCCTATATATTCGAAGGTGAAAAAGGTACGGGTAAACGAGATGTCGTCTCTTTTTTTATGAAACTTCTTCTTTGCGGAAATTTGTCAGAAAATGTTCCATGTGAAACATGTCGAAATTGCAGACGAGTTGATTCGGGAAATCACCCGAATATTTGGCAAGTAGAGCCTGATGGACAATTTATTAAAATTGATCAAATAAGAGATTTAGTTGCGGAAATGAAGATGACAGGTGTAGAGAAGGGCAAGAAAATTTATGTGCTTCATCATGCAGATAAATTAAATATTGCTTCTGCTAATATGCTCTTAAAGTTTTTAGAAGAACCTGACGGACAAGTCGTGGCGATTTTATTAACCGAGCAAATTCAATCTATTATTCCGACGATCCGTTCTCGTTGTCAGCATATTAAATTTGCAAAAGCACCCCGTATTACTATGATGGAGCAACTGGTAGAACAGGGAATTACAAATTCAATGGCATCGACAACAAGCATGGTGACAAATGATCTCGAAACAGCTATTGCACTTGCAAATGATGAGCAATTTGTACTTGCACGAAAAACAGTGTTAAAATTAGTAGAGATTGTTCATCAAAATGTTCATGAAGCACTATTATATGTTCATGAAGAATGGCTCCCGCTCTTCAAAGAAAAAGAAGATATGGAGCTAGCACTGGATTTGTTGCTATTTGCATACCGTGATATAGTAGCGATTAAAGCAAACCAGCAAGCAAAGTGCACGTATCCCGATATGTATCAACGATTTAATGAACTGGCACTCGTATTGACATATGAGAAACTGTCACGCCAAATGCAATCTATTTTGCAGGCCCGCACGAATTTAAATCGTAATATGAATCGTACGTTATTGATGGAACAGCTTATGCTGAATCTTCAGGAGGGGTATACATTTGTATAATGTAGTCGGAGTTCGCTTTAAAAAAGCGGGTAAAATATATTATTTTGATCCAGCCGCTTATATTTTGGAAGTTGGCGAATATGTAATCGTAGAAACAGCCCGGGGAATTGAATATGGCAAAGTAGTTGTGCCGATGCGGCAAGTCGGGGAGAATGACGTTGTTTTACCATTAAAACAAGTAGTTCGACCAGCCGATGAACGTGATCGTTTCCAGGTAGAAGAAAATACTATTGAGTCAAAACGTGCCTTTGAATTAGCGAATACGAAAATTGTTGAGCATTCGTTGGATATGAAGCTCGTTGACGTTGAATATACATTTGATCGCAATAAAATTATTTTTTATTTTACAGCAGAAGGGCGTGTAGATTTCCGGGAATTAGTAAAAGATTTAGCTAGCGTTTTCCGTACACGAATAGAGCTACGTCAAATTGGTGTTCGTGATGAAGCGAAACTGCTTGGAGGAATTGGTCCATGTGGAAGAATGCTTTGCTGTTCGACATTTTTAGGTGATTTTGAGCCTGTGTCGATTAAAATGGCAAAGGATCAGAATTTATCGCTGAATCCGACAAAAATATCCGGGTTATGCGGGCGTTTAATGTGTTGTCTAAAATACGAAAATGATGATTATGAGATTGCAAAAGAAGGTATGCCAGACATCGGTGATTTATCAATGACACCAGAAGGCGAAGGCAAAGTCGTCGGATTAAATGTATTAGAGCGACTCATTCAAGTATATTTGACGAAGCAGGAGCGTATGGTTGAATATACGCTTGAAGAGCTTATGCAATATGAGAAAAATCTGATATAGATAGAAATTAATGGGGTGGCTTGAGTGAAGGACCGTAATTTTTTGGATACTGTTATGGAGTTCGAACAACAGCTTGAATCAATGCAACAGCAATTTAGCGCACTTAAGCAATTTGTTGCGCATATGATGGAGGAGCACCAGACGCTTCAAACAGAAAACCTTCACCTACGTACGCGCTTAGAAGAACTATTAGCGAATGAAGCAACTGCAATTAAACGAGTAGAAGAGCTGAAAAAAGAACCAGTAGATATTGGTGAAGGGTACGATAATTTAGCAAGGCTTTATAATGAAGGCTTCCATGTATGCCATGTGCATTTTGGAAGCTCACGTAAAGGTGAAGATTGTTTGTTCTGTCTATCATTTTTAAATAAACAAAATGGTTAAAAACAAAAGGCTGAATCTGCTAAAGTAGATATCAGTCTTTTGTTTAGAAAAGACTGATTATAATAGCAATTAAGTGGAGGATTTAATAGTGGAGCAATGGTTGAAGGATGATGAGCGATTAGATTATTTACTGGCGGAGGATTTACGAATCATTCAAAGCCCGTCCGTCTTTTCGTTTTCATTGGATGCAGTATTATTGGCGCGATTTGTACAAGTTCCGAAAAATAAAGGACATATTATTGATTTATGTTCAGGCAATGGGGTAATCCCATTATTTTTGAGTGCGCGGACAAATGCAAAAATTACAGGTGTTGAATTACAGCCGCGGTTGCATGATATGGCAACACGCAGTATCGAATACAATAACTTGGCACAACAGATTGACATGCAGCTTGGTGATGTGAAAGATGCACCAGGAAAACTTGGTATTGAAAAATATGATGTTGTGACATGTAATCCTCCTTATTTTTTGGCACATGAGTTGAGCGAAAAAAATACGAGTGAGCATTATGCAATCGCAAGACATGAGCTGTACTTAACGCTGGATGAAGCAGTCGAAGCAACAAGTCGTCTATTAAAACAAGGCGGAAAGGCGGCCTTTGTGCACAGACCAGGCAGGCTTTTGGACATTGTAAGTGCGATGCGCGCAAATCGGCTGGAGCCAAAGCGGATTCAGTTTGTTTATCCAAAACGGGGGAAAGAAGCGAATACATTACTGATTGAAGCAATTAAAGACGGCAAGCCGGATTTAAAAGTATTGCCACCATTATACGTATATAAGGATAATAATGAATATACGCCAGAAGTGAGGGCGCTTTTATATGGAGAAGGAAACTAAACATTACTTTTATGTGGTAGAGTGTAGTGATGCAACACTGTATGCAGGCTATACGAATAATTTAGAAAAGAGAATTGCGGCACATAATGCAGGTAAAGGGGCAAAGTATACACGGGCACGCGGTCCGGTAACGTGTATTTATTTTGAAACATTTGAAACAAAACAGCAGGCAATGTCTGCTGAATATGCATTTAAACAATTAAAGCGTCCCCAAAAAATAAAGTATATAAGGAGTGCTACAGATGAACTCACAAAAAAGTAGCCAGCACGAACAAGGGAGCTGTCTTTACTTAGTAGCGACACCAATTGGCAATTTAGAAGACATGACGATGCGTGCACTGCGTATTTTAAAAGAGGTCGATATTATTGCTGCAGAAGATACACGCAATACGAAAAAGCTATGTAATTATTTCGATATTCAAACACCGCTCATTAGTTATCATGAACATAATATTGAAGTAGGCGGCGAGAAACTGCTTGGCTATTTACAAGAGGGAAAATCCATCGCATTAGTAAGTGATGCAGGTTTGCCTTGTATATCGGATCCAGGTGCAGATATTGTCGTAAAAGCAATTGCTGAAGGATTTGCTGTCGTACCGATTCCTGGAGCAAATGCAGCGTTAACTGCTTTAATTGCATCCGGTCTTTCTTCACAGCCATTTTATTTCTTCGGCTTTTTAAAACGAAACAAAAAAGAACGCAGAGAACAGCTGGAAAAATTGTCAAAGAGAGAAGAGACGCTGATTTTTTATGAAGCACCACATCGTTTAAAGGAAACATTAAAAGACTTACAGCTCGTATTAGGTGACCGTAAAATTACATTGGCTCGCGAATTAACAAAGAAGTTTGAAGAGTTTTTGCGAGGCACAATAGAAGAAGCGATCATTTGGGCAAGTGAAAATGAAATTCGCGGTGAATTTTGCATCGTACTGGAAGGCAATACTTCCGGTGAAGTCGAAGCAGAAGAAGAGGCTTATTGGACGACAATGTCATTGGATGAGCATGTTACTTATATAATAGAAGAAACTCAATTATCTTCAAAAGAAGCTATAAAAGAAGTAGCCAAATTACGAAACTTACCAAAACGTGACGTTTACCAGGCATATCACCAATAAAAAAGCGTTGAAAAGTCGACATACTTTTCAACGCTTTTTATATTTGGTAAAATAATACTTTACATTACATAAAGTGGAACTTCAAATTGCGGGGTTTTCGCCATGCTTAAGTCCAGAGGCGGGATTCTTGCCTCTGCCGCTATGCATTCGATGCAGATAAACTACTGCCCGTTAATACGGGATAAATTAGTAAACCCTATCCACTTTATTTGTGTAAATAAGTATATTATTTTTTTAAGTTTTCTTGAATTTCTTTCATTAATGCTTCTGCACCTTCAGAAGACAAGATTAATTTACCGCCTACTAAACGCATGTTTTCATCAGAAACTTCACCAGTTACTGCACATGTCATGTTAGGCATGTATTTTTTTAAGATGATTTTGTCGTCATCCACATAAATTTCTAAAGCATCTTTTTCAGCAATACCTAATGTACGGCGTAATTCGATCGGAATTACTACACGTCCTAATTCGTCTACTTTACGTACGATACCTGTTGATTTCATATTAATACTTCCTCCTATATAATAAAAGTTATTTAAATTCGTCAAAATTCGACATTCATCTTGATCTAGTTAAAATCATAACAATTAATACCATAAACGTCAATAAATTAGTATTCATATTTTCTTCATTTAAGAAACTTTTTTGTCATATTTGTACTTTTTAAGGAAATTATAAAAAAAACTTATCATTTAATATTTAGAATAGTCGGAAAGATTTAACCAATTACCAACATTTAGTTATCGATTTTTCGACAAAACTGAATTCCAATAAACTTTCATTGAAACAATTTTCGTACTTCGTTAGAATAAGGATTATACTTTAACAAACAAATGGAGGCACTTTCGTGAGTGAACAACAAACATTCTATATAACAACCCCTATTTATTACCCGAGTGGAAAATTCCATATCGGTACTGCATATACGACGGTTGCATCTGATGCAATAGCGCGGTATAAGCGTTTAAAAGGCTTTGATGTCCGCTTTTTAACAGGCATGGATGAACACGGACAAAAAATTCAGGAAAAAGCACAAGAAGCCAATATGCATCCACAAGATTATGTAAATGAAATTGCAGAAGGTGCTAAAAAATTATGGAATACTATGGATATTTCCTATAATGACTTTATTCAAACCACTGAAACGCGTCATACAGATTCTGTAGAGAAAATTTTCCAGAAATTTTTAGACAATGGTGACATTTACAAAGGCGAATATGAAGGACTATATTGTGTACCTTGTGAGTCTTATTATACTGAGACGCAATTAGTCGATGGAAAGTGCCCGGATTGTGGGCGTGATGTGCAAAAGGTTAAAGAAGAGTCATACTTCTTTAATATGAAGAAATACGCAGATCGCCTGCTTGCTTATTATGAAAATAATCCAGAGTTTATCGAGCCGGAATCTCGCAAAAATGAAATGATCAATAACTTCATTAAACCGGGGCTGGAAGATTTGTCTGTATCCCGTACATCATTTGACTGGGGAATTAAAGTACCTGGAAATCCGAAGCATGTAATTTACGTATGGGTAGATGCATTATCGAACTATATTACTTCTTTAGGATATGGTTCTGACAATGAAGAGCTGTTCAATAAATATTGGCCGGCAGATGTCCATGTAGTAGGGAAGGATATTGTCCGTTTCCATACAATTTATTGGCCGATTTTCTTAATGGCATTGGATTTACCATTACCAAAGAAAATTTTTGCACACGGTTTCATCATGATGAAAGATGGAAAAATGTCGAAATCTAAAGGAAATGTTGTGTATCCGGAAATGTTAATTGAGCGATACGGTTTAGATGCGACACGTTATTTCTTGTTACGTGAGCTGCCGTTTGGTCAAGATGGCGTATTTTCACCAGAATCATTCGTTGAGCGGACAAACTTCGATTTAGCGAACGATTTAGGAAACCTTTTAAACAGAACAGTTTCCATGATGAACAAGTATTTTGATGGGGTAATTCCTACTGAAAATTTGGAAGCTACACAATTTGATGAAGCATTAAAAGAACATGCTGAAAGTGTACGTATTAGATATGAAGAAAGTATGGATAAAATGCAGTTTAGTGTCGTACTTTCTGAATTATGGTCTTTAGTTTCACGCACTAATAAGTATATTGATGAAACATCTCCATGGGTATTGGCAAAAGACGAAGCCGATCATAACAAGCTTGCTGCTGTTATGAATAATTTGGCAGAGAGCTTACGCCATATCGCAGTGATGATTCAGCCATTCATGACTAATGCGCCAAAACAAATTATTGAACAATTAGGTCTTGATGAGAAATCATTACAATGGGACACGATTGAAACATTCGGGAATGTTATTCCGAAAAACATAAAAGTTGCAGAAAAAGGTACTCCAATCTTCCCGCGTCTTGATGCGGAAGTGGAAATAGCTTACATTCGTGAACAAATGCAAAGTTCTGTAAAAACACCGCAGGAAGAGGAAACTACAACTGTTGAAGCACCTGAAACAGAAGAAATTACAATTGATGATTTCATGAATGTAGATTTACGTGTTGCAACAGTAATGGCATGTGAACCAGTAGCAAAAGCAAAGAAATTATTAAAGCTGCAGGTTGATTTAGGTTATGAACAACGTCAAGTAGTATCAGGTATTGCCGAGCATTATAAACCGGAAGAGCTTATCGGTAAAAAAGTAATAGTCGTTGCCAATTTAAAACCTGTTACATTACGCGGCGAATTATCTCAAGGGATGATTTTAGCAGGTTCACATGATGGAGTTTTAACGTTGGCCACTGTTGATCCAAAATTAGCAAACGGTGCACAAGTGAAGTAATTTGAAAAGAGTCTGTTGGACCAGAAAAGTTCAGCAGACTTTTTCATTATTTTGTAAATAAAAGTAAAATAAAAATATTCTAGTATAACTTATAAATGGTTGAAAAAGGATGATAAGTGGTTTTATGGTACCTCGTTACTAACTTTATAACAAGTACACAATAATAAATGAATATTTTGTAACCTACATGTAATAATACTGAAAACTAAGAAATATGATCTATGAGTACAATACACGATAGGAGAAATGAAGATGAGCACATTTATAGATACACATGTCCATTTAAACGCAGATCAATATGATGAAGATTTACAGGAAGTAATTGACCGTGCTATTGCTGCCAATGTAGAAAAGATGGTTGTAATCGGCTTTGATAAAAAAACGATAGAGCGTGCGATGCAGCTAATAGAGGATTATGATTTTATTTATGCAGTAATTGGTTGGCACCCCGTAGATGCAGTTGATTGCACAGATGACTATTTAAACTGGATTGAACAATTAGCAAAGCACCCGAAAGTTGTCGGAATAGGTGAGACAGGACTGGATTATTACTGGGATAAGTCTCCGAAAGATGTTCAGCAGTATTGGTTCCGTAAGCAGATTCATTTAGCAAAAAAACTCGAATTACCAATTATAATTCATAATCGTGATGCGACAGGGGATGTCGTACGGATTTTAAAAGAAGAAAATGCAGCTGCTGTTGGCGGAATTATGCATTGTTTCGGCGGTAGTGTTGAAACAGCTCATGAATGCATAAACATGAACTTCATGATAAGTCTTGGAGGACCGGTGACATTTAAAAATGCACGTCAGCCAAAAGAAGTCGCGGCAGAAATTCCGCTTGAGCATTTGCTGATTGAAACAGATGCGCCGTATTTAGCACCGCATCCATTTCGAGGGAAACGGAATGAACCGGCATTCGTTACTTTGGTGGCAGAGGAGATTGCTCGCCTAAAGGAATTACCTGTGGAAGAAGTTGCCTATAAAACGACGGAAAATGCAAAACGCTTTTTTAAAATTTGATGATGAAACTATTAAAATAACCGTTGAAATAGATTCGGGATTTTTTCGTTAGGATAGTTTTTTAAAGTGTAAAAACTTTACCATGATAAGTCGCCTCCAATACTAGTTGCAGTACGAGTTCAAGCAAAATGCCCAATTTTTGATAAATTCTTTTTTATTGACAGTAAGAAAACTAGTACGTATAATCCAACTTTGTATTAAGGAGGCGTTATTTTCATGTCAAATCAATCCATGAAAAGCCAGTTCTTAGAATCATTGAGGAGTAAGCAAACAGGGGTCCGAATTTTTTCTGTAGTCCTGTTTGTATCTGTAATTGCATTTGTTCTATACCACGGAACTAAGACTCCCGTTATGTTGACAGCAGACGGGGAGACCACAAAAATTTATACACACGCAACTACGGTTGATGAGCTTCTGACAGCTCAAAATATAGATTATACAAAATACGATAAAGTATCCCCCTCACTGAGTACCAGTATTGATAGTGGAATGTCAATAGAATGGGAACAGGCAAAAGAAGTAGTAATTTCAGTTGATGGAAATCAGTCTAAAGTTTGGACAACTGAAAATGTAGTGAAGAACATTTTGGAAGAAGCAAATATTGAAGTAACAGAGCATGATCTTGTATCACAAAGCTTAGATACAGAAGTAGGAGCCGATAACAAAATCGATATTCAAAAAGCGTTTCAGTTAACGCTTGTCGATGGCAAAAAAGAGAGACAAGTATGGTCCACTTCGACTACGGTCGCTAACTTTTTAAAACAACAAGAGGTTCAATTAGGTGAATCGGATCGTGTCGACAAAGGTTTGGAGGAAGTTATCACTCCAAATGATAAAATCGCAGTTGTTCGCGTAGAAAAGGTTACCGATGTAGTGGAAGAATCAGTAGATTTCGCAATTGAAAAGAAAAATGATTCTTCTTTATTAAAGGGCAAAGAAAAGGTTGTTTCAGAAGGTAAAAAAGGTAAGGTAGAGCGTACATACTCTATCGTAAAAGAGAACGGAAAAGTTGTCTCGAAAAAACTTGCTTCTGAAAAAGTCATTAAAAAACCGAAAACAAAAGTTGTATCTGTAGGGACAAAAGTTGTTACTGCCAATGTTTCCCGTTCTACTGAACCGAGTTCTGGGAAAGAGTTTTATGTAACTGCAACAGCATATACACCAAATTGTGCAGGCTGCTCGGGTATTTCAGCAGCAGGTCTTAACCTGCGCGCAAATCCGGATATGAAAGTCATTGCAGTTGACCCTAACGTTATTCCATTAGGAACAAAAGTATGGGTTGAAGGCTACGGGAATGCTGTAGCTGCTGACACAGGCGGTGCTATAAAAGGTAATAAAATCGATGTTTTAGTACCAACAACGTCCAAGGCAAAAAGCTGGGGACGTAAAAAAGTGCGTATTAAAGTACTGAAATAAAAATTACCTTTATTCAGCAAATTGTTTTTGTGTCGAAAGAGTAGCGGCAGGTACAAAAAAAGCATTCACCTCTGTAGGTGGGTGAAGAGTGCCTATGTTCGTTTCAACTTCAGCGTAATTGATTATTTAGTTGTTTTATATAAGATCAACAATCCAAAATGTATAATGGCTTTCTCGCTTTTTGACTGATGGCGAGGGAGCTTTTTTCATTGAAGTTAGCACAGCGGAAACAAAGTGCAATCTATGGTAAAATAGCGAAAGACTATGTTGGAAATGAGGAACGTTTCTTGGATATACAAGAGATTATTGTTGTTGAAGGAAAAGACGATACAACAGCGATTAAGCGTGCAACAGGAGCAGATACTATTGAAACAAACGGCTCTGCCATTTCAGACGAAGTACTGCGCCGTATCGCACATGCCCAGAAAAAAAGAGGCGTCATTGTATTCACTGACCCTGATTACCCAGGCCGCCGTATTCGTGCGATTATAGAAGAACGGATACCAGGTGTGAAGCATGCGTTTTTAGCAAAGGCGAAAACAATCGCCAAAAACGGTAAAGGTTTAGGGATTGAACACGCAAACGATGAGGATATCCGTGAAGCATTAAGCAATGTTTATACATTGGCGGATTCACAAATTGAAGAAAAAATTACACTGGAAGATTTAATGACAGCCAAACTGATAGGACACCCGCAATCCAAAAAACGTCGTGACCAGTTAGGTGAAATTTTAAATATTGGCATGACAAATGGTAAACAGCTTCATAAACGGTTGATGATGTTTCAAATTACAATCGAGCAGTTTGCAGAGGCAATTTCGCAATTAGATCAGGAGGATACGCATGCATAAAGACATTGCTACACCGGTACGTACAAAAGAAATTTTAGAAAAATACGGATTTTCATTTAAAAAGAGCTTAGGGCAAAACTTTTTAATCGACCCGAATATTTTACGTAATATCGTCAGCCACGCCAATTTGACGGAAAAAAGCGGAGCAATTGAAGTTGGACCTGGGATTGGTGCATTGACAGAGCATTTAGCCCGCGAGGCAAAAAAAGTCGTATCGTTTGAAATTGATCAAAGGCTTTTACCTGTACTCGAGGATACATTAAGCCCTTATGACAATGTAAAGATAGTCCACTCGGATATTTTAAAAGCGGATGTTGCGCAAGTAATTGAAGAAGAAATGCCAGGTATTGAAGATATTATGGTTGTAGCTAACTTACCTTATTACGTAACAACGCCAATCTTAATGAAGCTTTTAAATGATCGTTTACCGATTCGCGGTTTTGTCGTTATGATGCAGAAGGAAGTAGCGGATCGTATTACGGCAAAACCGGGTACGAAGGCATATGGCTCCTTATCAATTGCTATTCAGTATTACGTAACAGCGGAAATCGCGATGGTTGTACCGAAAACGGTATTTATGCCACAGCCAAATGTAGATTCAGCAGTAATCCGTTTGATCAAACATGAAAACCCGCCGGTGAAAGTAATTGACGAGGACTTTTTATTTGAAGTATCCCGTGCTTCTTTTGCGCAACGACGTAAAACAATTTTAAACAATTTACAAAACGGACTTGTAAACGGAAAGCAAAACAAAGAGCTGATCCTTAAAGCATTAGAAGAAGCCGGAATTGAGCCCTCACGCCGCGGCGAAACATTGTCAATTCAAGAATTTGGGAAATTAGCGGACTGCTTATATCCACACTTTTGTGTACGACAATAAAGTGGATTTCCATTAAAAAATTTTAAGAAATCTTAAGAAAAAAGTTGACGACTTTGTATTGCGGTGATAAAATATTATATTTTATTGACATTTTAACTACATCATGGTATACTGTTTTATAGTGAGGTGTATGCAAAAATGCCAAAAACGTTAGCAGACATTAAAAAATCATTGGATAGTCATTTGGGTAAACGTTTGCAATTAAAAGCAAATGGTGGTCGCAAGAAAACAATTGAATGCGAAGGCGTCTTAAGTGACACTTACCATGCAGTGTTCGTCATTGAACTAAAGCAGGAAGATAATGCGTGTAAACGCGTATCTTACAGTTACACAGATATACTTACTGAAGCAGTAGAGATTACTTTTTTAGATGATGCTGTAGCTACCATCAAATAGTTTTTCTAGTACTTATTTTAATATTTTTAAAAAAAGCGCTCATTTAAAGTGAGTGTTTTTTTCTTTTTTGCACATGCTAAAAGCGTCAACAAAAAGGAGGTTTTTTGCATGGCAAGACAAAAAATCATGTCGAGTCGTCTAAAGGAAGAGATTGCAAAAGAACTTGGATTTTACGACGTTGTTCAACGTGAGGGTTGGGGCGGTATTAAAGCCCGTGATGCAGGAAACATGGTAAGACGTGCGGTTGAAATGGCTCAGGAAAACTTAGCTAAACAATCGCAGAATAACCAAAAATAAGTTGACACAAAGATGGCACCATCGTAGGTTCTCGCTTACGGTGGTGTTATTTTGCTTGCAGGTAAAGCGATTTACTCAGCTTACTTAAAATGTCTAACTACTGGATTGTGCAGCATGCATATTTTAACAATAAATTGCAAAGAAAAGTGAATGTTTTCGTGCATAATACAACGCTTTCATATGGTAAAATAGGGGCAATAGAATTTTAATCGCGTATTACATATTATGCGTGCCTTATACAGTAGGAGGAATTTTCAATGTTATACGTAAAAGCACCCGCAAAAATTAACTTAACACTCGATGTGCTTTATAAACGTCCAGATCAATATCATGAAGTCGAAATGATTATGACAACGGTCGACTTAGCCGATCGAATTGGACTAGAATCACGAGCAGATGGCCAAATTAAAATTGTTTCGACAGATAATTTTGTTCCGGATGATCAGCGGAATTTTGCTTACCAGGCAGCAGAGCTTTTAAAAAATACATACGGTATTAAAGAAGGCGTAACTATTTCAATTGAGAAGCAAATTCCTATAGCGGCGGGTCTAGCGGGTGGAAGCAGCGATGCAGCGGCTACATTGCGCGGTTTAAATGAGCTTTGGAATCTAAATTTAACATTGGACGAGCTGGCGGAACATGGAGCAAAAATTGGTTCTGATGTATCTTTCTGCGTTTATGGCGGTACAGCATTGGCTACTGGGCGCGGAGAAAAGATTAAAGAACTATCGGCACCTCCAACTTGTTGGGTTGTTTTGGCCAAGCCGAAAATTGGCGTATCGACAGCTGATGTATACGGTGGGCTGAATATTGAAGGGCTACAACATCCAAACACGAGTGAAATGATAAAGGCGATTGAAACAGAAGATTATGAGCTAATGTGCAATTCACTTGGAAATGTTTTGGAAACTGTAACATTTAATCTTCATCCGGAAGTTATTACAATTAAAGAGCAAATGCAACGTTTTGGTGCTGACGCAGTACTTATGAGCGGCAGTGGTCCGACAGTATTTGGGCTTGTGGAAAATGAAGCACGTGTCAGCAGAATCTACAATGGATTACGTGGTTTTTGTGAGGAAGTTTATGTAGTACGTATGTTGGGGGAACGAAATCCACTTGCATAAATACGTATAATTATGGTAATTTGACTATTAAATATTCGTATTTTAATAATTAATGTTTAGGAGAGGGTCGCATGAAATGGAAGCGCAGTGAACGCCTTGTGGATATGACTTATTATCTACTTGAGCATCCACATCAGTTGATCCCGCTAACTTATTTTTCTGAGCTTTACAGTTCTGCAAAATCTTCAATTAGTGAAGATTTAACAATTGTAAAGGAAACATTCGAAGAAAAAGGAATTGGGCTTTTAATTACCGTACCTGGGGCAGCAGGCGGTGTTAAATATATCCCTAAAATGGCGGAACAAGAAGTTCGTGATATAATTGGGGAATTTATGGGAGAACTTAGTCAATCCGATCGACTGTTACCTGGTGGCTATTTGTTTATGACGGATCTTTTAGGAAATCCGGAATTAATGAACCGTGTAGGTAAAGTATTTGCAAGCGTGTTCGCGGATCGGCAAATTGATGTCATTATGACTGTTGCAACAAAAGGGATTTCAATTGCACATGCGATTGCAAGACATTTGAATGTTCCGGTTGTAGTTGTGCGTCGTGACAGTAAAGTGACTGAAGGTTCAACGGTGAGTATTAATTATGTATCAGGATCTTCTCGTCGTATTCAAACGATGGTTTTATCAAAACGTAGTATGAAAAGTGGCCAGCGTGTATTAATTACCGACGATTTCATGAAAGTCGGAGGCACAATGAATGGTATGAAGAACTTATTGGAAGAATTCGAATGTGAATTGGCAGGTATCGCTGTATTAGTAGAAGCACAGCATGCTGATGTAACATTAGTAGATGATTACTATTCTTTAGTAAAACTACAAGAAGTAAATGAGAAAGATCGCACAATTGCATTAAGTGAAGGTAATTTTTTTTCAAAAGGAGAGAAATTAAAATGAAAACTGTTTCAACAACAAATGCACCAGCAGCAATCGGTCCATATGCACAAGGTATTGTAGTAAATAATATGTTTTATTCTTCAGGCCAAATTCCACTTACAGCTTCAGGGGAACTTGTAGAAGGCGATATTGAAGTACAGACTCACCAAGTTTTCGAAAACTTAAAGGCAGTTTTAGCAGCAGCCGGTTCTTCTTTAAGCCAAGTTGTTAAAACAACAGTATTTATGAAAGATATGAATGATTTCGCTATAATGAATGAAGTGTATGCAAGTCATTTTGGTGAGCACAAGCCAGCTCGTTCAGCAGTGGAAGTTGCTCGTTTACCAAAAGATGTAAAAGTTGAAATTGAAGTCATTGCATTAGTGAAATAATATTTTATTAGGAATAATTATTTTGATTTATATTAGTTATAGCTTAAATCCACGGCTTTCTGACTTTAGAAAAGGCGTGGATTTTTTTTATTAAAAAAATATTTTGACTCTATTTATAGCAATTATTAAGAAAATCCTCATAAATAAGTAGAATATTTAGTTTATTTTAATAATTATAAAAATTGTAGATAGAAAAAAATTACATTATATTGTATTCTATTGATAAATGATGAATTTTTAGAAATTTACTGGATGATAGAAGGAATCTATACTTTCATCCCGAATACTAAAAATAACACATCAAACTACAGGGGGTATAAATAATGGAAGTAACTGACGTAAGATTACGACGTGTTCAAACAGAAGGGCGTATGCGTGCGATTGCCTCAATTACGCTAGATGATGAATTTGTTATCCATGATATTCGTGTAATTGATGGAAATACTGGTTTATTTGTAGCAATGCCTAGCAAAAGAACACCAGATGGCGAATTCCGCGATATTGCGCATCCGATTAATTCAAATACGCGCAACAAAATTCAGGAAATCGTTTTGGAAGCTTTCCATGCATCTGCTGAGGAAAATACAGAGGAAACTTTGGAATTAGAAGAAGTGAATGTTTAATATAAATTAGGGTCACTCATATGAGGAGGCTCTTTTTTTTATGAATTTTTTTATAGGCAGAAATGTTCTATAACAGAAAAGGAAAAATGAGAATATGGTCGGAAAAATACTGATTATTTACTTTTTATCGTTAAAATTTGCTGAATTAGTACACAAAAGAAAATGTGTCAAACTATTATAGATATTTTAAATTCAAAGATTTGTCAAGTCTGAATACCTTGAAAAGATTATGAAATTGCTTTATAGTCATAAGAGAAAATGAGCTAAATTGGAGGACTTGTAATATGACGAATATTTTTGCGGTCGTGTTAGCGGCTGGTCAAGGTACACGAATGAAGTCCAAATTATATAAAGTGCTCCACCCAGTATGCGGAAAGCCAATGGTGGAACATGTAATTGATCATATCAGTTCATTAAATGTTGAACGTGTCGTAACTGTTGTAGGACATGGTGCAGAGCTGGTAAAAGAAACACTTGGAAATAAGAGTGAATATGTTTTACAAGAAGAGCAATTAGGCACAGCGCATGCGGTTCAACAGGCAGAGCCGATTTTAAGCGGACTTAGCGGAACTACGCTTGTCGTATGTGGAGATACCCCTTTAATTCGCCCTGAAACAATGCAGGCACTGCTGGATCAGCATGCTTCTCAAAATGCAAAAGCAACTATTTTGACAGCGGTTACAGATGATCCGACAGGCTATGGTCGTATTTTACGTGACGAACATGGTCAAGTTTCGCAAATTGTTGAACAAAAAGATGCAACATCTGAACAACAGCTTGTGAAAGAGATTAATACAGGAACATACTGCTTCGATAATGAAGCACTGTTTGAGGCACTTAAGCTCGTTAAAAATGAAAATGCACAAGGTGAATTCTATTTGCCGGATGTTATTGAAATTTTACAGAAGCAAGGTGAAACAGTTGCAGCCTATGTAACAGAAAACTTTGATGAAACGCTTGGTGTCAATGATCGCTTTGCTCTATCTCAAGCAGAGGAACTAATGCGTGCACGTATTAACGAACGTCATATGCGTAATGGTGTAACGATTATTAATCCGATTTCTACACATATTAGTGCAGACGCAGTAATCGGCAGTGATACGGTTATTTTACCTGGAGTGATTATTGAAGGTAAAACGGTTATTGGCGAAGATTGTAAAATTGGTCCGAATAGTCATATTGTGGACAGTCAAATTGGCAATGCAACTACGATTCATAGTTCAGTCGTGCTAAACAGCCAAGTGGGCAATGAAACAGCAGTAGGTCCGTTTGCACATTTACGTCCGGAATCTTCATTAGGAAACCATGTAAAAATCGGTAATTTCGTTGAAGTGAAGAAGAGTACATTAGGTGATGATACGAAAGTTTCTCATTTAAGCTATATTGGCGATGCAGAAGTCGGCAAGAACGTAAATATTGGCTGCGGTTCAATCACTGTTAACTATGACGGTAAAAACAAATATAAAACAACTATTGAAGACGATGTATTCATTGGGTGTAATTCAAATTTAGTTGCACCGGTAACATTAAAAAAAGGTTCCTTTATTGCAGCAGGATCGACAATTACTAAAGAAGTTCCTGAAGATGCATTGGCGATTGCGCGTGCTCGTCAGGAAAACAAATTAGGCTATGTGAGTAAATTAAATTCAAAATAAAATTAACTAAAATACAGGAGGCCATCATGCCGTATCAATACGCTGACTCAAAATTAAAAATCTTCTCATTAAATTCTAACAATCCACTTGCCAAAGAGATTGCTGATGAAATGGGTTTAGAACTAGGGAAATCATCCGTTAAACACTTCAGTGATGGAGAAGTCCAAATTAGCATTGAAGAAAGTATTCGAGGAATGGATGTATTTATCGTTCAATCTACTTCTGCGCCTGTTAATGAGCATTTAATGGAACTTTTAATTATGATTGATGCTGTTAAACGTGCATCTGCTCGTACAGTAAACGTTGTTATGCCTTACTATGGCTATGCACGTCAAGACCGTAAAGCAAAAGCGCGTGAACCAATCACTGCTAAATTAGTAGCAAACTTACTTGAAACTGCCGGTGCAACTCGTGTAATCGTATTAGATCTACATGCACCTCAAATCCAAGGTTTCTTTGATATTTTAATCGACCATTTAGTGGCTGTACCACTACTTGCTGAACATTTCGGGACAAAAGGATTCAATGAAGAGGAACTAGTTATTGTTTCTCCAGACCATGGTGGTGTAACTCGTGCTCGTAAATTAGCAGAGCGCTTAAAAGCTCCGATTGCTATTATTGATAAGCGTCGTCCAAAACCAAACGTGGCAGAAGTAATGAACATTGTTGGTAATGTAGATGGAAAAATATGTATCCTAATTGATGATATCATCGATACGGCAGGTACGATTACGATTGGTGCAGAGGCATTAATTAAGAGCGGTGCTAAAGAAGTTTACGCATGTTGTTCACACCCAGTATTATCAGGTCCAGCAATTGAGCGTATTGAAAATTCTCCAATTAAGGAATTAGTTGTAACAAACACTATTCAATTGTCTGAAGAAAAACTTTCTCCAAAAATTCAGCAATTATCAGTTGCGAAATTAATGGCAGATGCAATCTCTCGTATTTATGAAAATAAATCTGTTAGTACATTATTCGACTAATCCATTGCAAAACAAGAAGCAAACAGCATTTTCCTCAATAGAGGAAGATGCTGTTTTTTTATACCCTCACTCATGAAATCTCTACGGCTGTCGCAACTAAATTTTCATTCTTCGTATTTCTATATGCGAATATTTGCAAAAAATCTGACAATTTTTATGTTTAGTGTGGACAAAGGTAGGGTAAATGTATCTTTGTATAACTATTTAAGGGGGACGATGGAATATGACTACAGTATTACAAGCAACAAAGCGAGAAACTGGGAAACGTTCGATACTATCCCAACTTAGAAACGAAGGCCAACTGGCAGGTGTGCTGTATGGCTATGAAACAGAAACAACACCAATATCGTTGGATTATAGAGATACCGCTAAAGCAGTTCAAACATATGGTACAACTAGCGTGTTTAAAATTGAAGTAGGCGGGAAAAGAGTAAATGCAGTACTTACTGATATCCAACGTGATGCACTAAAAGGACATGTGAAGCACGTTGACTTCCTTGCTATCAATATGAAAGAAGAACTTGAAGTGGATGTTCCAATTGCATTTATCGGGACTTCAGTTGGTGTAAAAGAAGGTGGGGTAATTACTCAACCTAACCATACATTGAAGATTAAAGTGAATCCAAGTAAAATTCCAGACACAATTGAAATCGATGTATCCGATTTAGCAGTTGGTGAATCGTTATCTGTGGGTAATGTTCGCGATCAATTTACAGCGTTTACGATTGTAGATAATGACGACTATACATTAGCAACGGTAACACCGCCAGCAGCACCAGTTGAAGATGTCGATGCAAATGCAGAAAATGTAACAGCCGATGATCTTGATGCAACGGGAGAAAAATTATCGCCTGAAAAACCAGGTAGAGAAGATTAAGAAATTGGACGGACCGCCCTATTTATTAGGGCGGTTTTTTAGTGTAAAAAAATACTTCGACATCCGAAAGGAAATCAGTATAATAATATGGAGATGAGTAAATATTAAGAAAAATTAGAGGTCTTTATGAGAACACATAATGAAAAAATGAGTATTTACCACGGGATGGCATCTGCTGTTGCACAAAATACATCAAACAGCTACATTCCGATTTTTGCGATGACGATTCTTGGTGCAACAAATTATCAGGTAGGGTTGATCAGTTCTTTGCCACCGTTAATTACATTGCTAATGACATTACCGGCTGCTATTTTACTAAATCGCGCATTCGAACAAAAAAGGCTCGTTGCTTTTTCCGTTTTGGCAGCACGCTTTGTTTTCCTACTAATTGCCTTTATTAGTTATGTACCAGGAAGTTTTGGTTCTTGGTTGCTGCTGGCTCTGATCGCTGCAATGAGTGTGCCGAATACGATGGCGAACATGGGCTGGCAATCTTTTATCGGTAATATTATTGAGGAAACACGTCGAGCCCAATTTTTTAGTGACCGTAATCGCTTGCTGACAGTGGTAGGCTTATTTGTTACATTAACGATTGGTATTGTCATGAAAGATATAACCGCCAATCGGATAGCTTATCAAATATTATTCATGTTTACTTTTGTCGTCGGGGTTGTTGAGCTGTATTTTCTGTTAAGGCATGATGAACCGATACGTGAACGGAATGTAGAAAATAAACGTGCAATGGATTGGTCAATTTTTAAAAACAATAAATATGTCCTGTTTTTAATAGTTGCACTTGTTTTTAACTTTGGCTGGCAAATGGCATGGGGGATTTTTAATATTTATAATGTCCGGTATGCAGAAGCGACGATCTTTTGGATTAGTATGTTCAATGTGGCAAATATGATTGCTCAAATTTTATCATTTTCGTTTTGGCGTAAATGGTCGCAAAAATATGGCAATATGAGTGTATTTGTCTGGGTTGCCTTTGGGATGTCAACAGCACCATTACTGATGGTTTTATCGACGAATCTTTATTATTTAGTCGCGATGTCCTTTATTTCAGGGTTGTTTGTTTCAGGAACGGTTTTAATATTATTTAATTTATTGCTTGAAAATTCACCGCAGGAAGTGCGCACGTATTGTATTACGACTTATAATGTGCTGCTTGCAGTCATTGCTTTTTCTTCTCCGCAAATAGGAATATGGCTGCTCGAAACTTACTCGATGGAAACAGCGATGTATTTATCGACAGCAGTTCGATTTTCTGCTGCAGTAGGCTTTTTAGTACTTTATATTGTAAGGAAAATGCGCGAGAAATCATTGGCGTCATACTAGTGGACGATACATACTTTTCATGAGGATATATGATAAAATAAAGGCGATCAGAGAAAAAGGATGCGATTACTAGTGAAATTAATTATTGGTTTAGGAAATCCGGGAAAACCATATGAACATACACGCCACAATATAGGTTTTGATATAATTGATGAATTAGCCAATCGATGGAATGCGCCATTAAACCAAACTAAATTTAATGGTATGTATGCAACGGTTCATCGTCCTGAGGGAAAAGTCATTTTATTGAAGCCACTAACATATATGAATTTATCAGGAGAATGTGTTAGACCTCTAATGGATTATTTTGATATAGAAATTGAAGATATTATTGTTATTTATGATGATTTAGATCTGGAAACGGGTAAGTTAAGATTACGCGGCAAAGGAAGTGCTGGTGGACATAACGGGATTAAATCATTAATTCAGCACTTAGGGACACAGGAATTTAACCGAATCCGTGTCGGAGTAAGCCGCCCGCCGGCAGGTATGAAAGTTGCGGATTATGTATTGGCAAAGTTTTCAAAAGAGGATCAGCCCATCGTAAAAGAAGCTGTTGAAAAGAGCTGTGATGCTGTAGAAACAGCTTTGACAAAGCCGTTTTTAGAAGTGATGAACAAATTTAACGGCGCATAAATTAATCAAAAAATGGTTAGACTTTAATATACATAAGTGTTTAAAGGAGGCCATGGGAGATGCCTGTACGCTACCGCTGTAGACATTGTGAGGTAGAGATTGGTACTTTGCCTTTCGATGCAGAAGAAACGGTTCAAAAGCTTCACTTGTTTGAAATAGGTGAAATCGATGAATTCATTAAAAAAAATGAACGGGGAGAAACGACCGTTTACAGCATTTGTGAGCATTGTGAAGAATCATTGCGTCAGTTTCCCGATTACTATGCGTTAAAAAGATGGTTACAGTAGAGGAGTTGCTTTGGTCGCATAAAATGCGCCAAGGCTTTTTCCATTTTCGTTTTCATTTATCGAAAAAGAGAAGGGGGACTAGACGTGGATACGATACATCAAATATTTATAAAAGATAAACAGATTGATAATATGATAGAGCAAATTCGAAAAAATCAAGCAAACGATCACCTTATTACAGGGTTAACGGGAAGTGCAAGACCTGCGCTGATCCATACAATCTATCAAGAGACAAATAAATCGATTTATATTATGTCCTCAAACCTTTTGCAGGCACAAAAATTAGTAGATGATCTGACTGCGTTAGTTGGTGATGGGCATGTCCATTATTACCCGGCCGAGGAATTTATCGCTGCAAATATGACGACTTCTTCCCATGAGCTGCGTGCACAGCGTATTGCAACTTTAGGGCGCTTAGTTAATCAGGAACGCGGAATCTATATTATTCCGGTAGCAGGAATGCGCAGTATGCTAAATGCGCCTCAAAAGTGGCTTGGATATGAACTTTCTACTTCTTTAGGTCAAGATGTCGACATCAATACTTGGCTAGATAAGCTTGTTGAAATGGGCTATACGAGAAGTGAAATGGTTACAACACCAGGTGAGTTTGCAATGCGCGGCGGAATTCTGGATATTTATCCGCCATATGCACAAGATCCGATCCGTATTGAATTATTTGATACGGAAGTGGATTCGATTCGTACGTTTTCTGCCGATAATCAGCGCTCGATTGAAAAGTTAAAGGAAATCAAAATTTTCCCTGCGACAGAGCTTCTTTTAACGAAAGAAGAGCGCATAAAACTTGCGGAACGCCTTGAAGCATCATTGGCAGTGAGTTTAAAAAAGGTCCGTAAACAGGAAACACAGGAATTGCTCATGCAAAACATTCAGCACGATATTGAGCTGCTGCGTCTTGGTCATCTACCGGATCATATTGCAAAATATGGCTCGTTATTATTTGATCAGCCGTATTTTTTAGGTGATTACTTCAAGGAGGATGGCCTTGTCCTATTTGATGAACTAGGTCGCATTCAGGAAGTGATGGAAGCATGGGAACGCGAAGAAAATGAATGGTTTATTTCATTGATTGAGGGGGGCAAAATGCTTCATGATGTAAAGCCCTCCCATTCATTAAAAGAAGTGCTTTCAATGCTGAAACAGCAGAAAATGTATTTCGCATTATTTACAAGAACATTTGCAGGTGTCACTCTTAAAAAGACAATCAACATTTCCTGTAAGCCGATGCAGCAATTCCACGGACAAATTGCTTTACTGCAAAATGAAATTGAGCGTTGGACGCATGAAAAATTTGTCGTGTTATTTACGGCTAATTCAGATAATCGGATAAAGGCCATGCAAAATTTACTGGATGACTACCATATTGCGTCAACAATCGGCTATGCCGATGCACCGGGCATTTATCTGGTCAATACGGCATTGTCTTCTGGCTTTGAGCTACCATTACAAAAAATAGCGGTTGTTACAGATGATGAACTCTTTAAACAACAGGCCAAGAAAAAATCACGACCACAGCAGATGACTAATGCTGAGCGTATTAAGTCTTATACAGAAATTAAATCAGGCGACTATGTTGTACACGTGCATCATGGAATCGGGAAATATATTGGCATCGAAACACTTGTTGTGAATGGTACACATCAAGATTATTTGCATGTACGTTACCGTGAGGACGATAAGTTATATGTACCTGTGGATCAAATTGAACTGATTCAACGTTACGTGCCTTCAGGCGAAAAGGAACCGAAACTTCATAAACTCGGTGGTACGGAATGGAAGAAAACACATAAGAAAGTTTCGAATGCGGTACAGGATATTGCGGACGATTTAATCAAACTTTATGCAAAGCGCGAAGCAGAAAAAGGTTATGCCTTTTCTCCGGATTCCGATGAGCAACGGGGCTTTGAGGCTGCTTTCCCGTACGAAGAAACAGAAGATCAGTTACGCACAATCGCCGAAGTGAAAAAAGATATGGAACGAGAACGTCCAATGGATCGCCTCGTTTGCGGGGATGTAGGATACGGAAAAACAGAAGTTGCAATTCGTGCTGCATTTAAGGCTATTTTAGACGGCAAACAGGTTGCCTTTTTAGTGCCGACTACTATCTTGGCGCAGCAGCACTATGAAACGATCTCGAAGCGTTTTGAAGACTATGCGATCAATGTAGGTCTGCTCAGTAGGTTCCGCTCCAAAAAGCAGCAAACAGAGACGTTAAAAGGTCTAAAAGAAGGAACAGTAGATATAGTGATCGGTACACACCGTATTTTATCGAAGGATGTAGTGTATCAAGACCTAGGATTGCTTATCGTCGATGAGGAGCAACGTTTCGGTGTTACGCATAAAGAAAAAATTAAGCAGCTTCGAACGAATGTCGATGTGCTGACATTAACGGCAACACCAATCCCGCGTACTCTTCATATGTCGATGGTTGGGGTGCGTGATTTATCGGTCATCGAAACACCGCCACAAAACCGTTTCCCTGTCCAAACGTATGTAATGGAGCATAACGGAGCACTTGTACGTGAAGCAATCGAGCGTGAAATGGCACGTGGTGGACAAGTATTTTATTTATATAATCGGGTAGAGGATATTACAAGAAGAGTTGAAGAAATTCAGATGCTTGTTCCGGATGCACGAGTCGCTTTTGCACATGGTAAAATGACGGAGGCGAAGCTGGAATCGGTTATTTTATCGTTTATTGAAGGTGAGTATGATGTGCTTGTCACGACAACGATTATTGAAACCGGTGTAGATATTCCAAATGTAAATACATTAATTGTTCATGATGCAGATCGTATGGGACTTTCTCAACTGTATCAGCTGCGGGGACGTGTAGGGCGTTCAAATCGAATTGCCTATGCATATTTCATGTATGAACGTGATAAAGTTCTTACTGAAGTCGCAGAGCAGCGTTTGCAGGCCGTAAAAGAATTTACGGAATTAGGTTCAGGTTTTAAAATTGCGATGCGGGATTTATCGATCCGTGGTGCCGGGAATTTACTTGGTGCTCAGCAGCATGGCTTTATCGACTCAATCGGTTTTGATTTGTATTCACAAATGCTGGAAGAAGCAGTGGAAGAACGTCGAACAGGTGTAAAGAGAGAAGAGAAGCAGGATGTCGAGATTATGCTGCATGTTGATGCGTATATTCCGGATGCGTATATTCCCGATGGCTACCAAAAAATCCAGATGTATAAACGAATTAAGGCGATGGAACACATCGAAGATTATTCGGAAATTATCGATGAACTGCAAGACCGCTTTGGAGATTTACCAGTTGAAACAGAGCGACTGATGCGTGTGGCCCGTATGAAAGTTTGGGCTAAGGAAGCGAATGTGCTTTCAATAAAAGAAAAGCAGCAAGTTGTATCTATTATTCTTTCAGAAGAAGGAACGGCCAATACAAATGGTGCACAGATTGTCGAGCAGTCGATGGAGTTTGGTCGGGCGGTCGGCTTTGGAATGGAAGGGACACAGCTTGTAATAACAATAGATTACAACAAATGCGGAAATCACCTGCCATTTGATGTAGTAGAAAAAATGATGCAAATTATCGCATCTGCAAAAAAAGAATCATAAAAAAAGAGAGGAAATATTAAAAGTTTTGGGCTTTTAATATTTCCTCTCTTTTCGATTGCATACAACATATGAATTATAAGAAAGATTGTTGCACACTATAATGTACTCCGTTCGAATAATTTAAACGTTGGAGCAATTCTTCGCGGTTACTATGTTCTTCACGCTTTGCCAATAGCTGTTTCTCTCTTGTAGTGGAAGCAGAAACTAAATCGCGCTGACCATTTGGCTTTTCTAAATAACGTTTGAAAATGCCGTTTTCAAATTTTGAAATAACAGTAGAACGCTCTTTCGATAAATCCGGGTAATAAGCTAAATGAGTACCTGCATAATATTGATGCTGACGATATGCATCTGGTGTTGATGTAATACGATCGACTCTTACCATTACTGCACCTCCAAAAAGATTGTTTTATTTTGTCTATTGCCTCTTTCATAAAAACAAAACATAAAATGACCGAAAACGTTGTAATTTCCTATATCATGTTGAGGAAAAATAGGTACTTCATCATACATATACGAAATATTATTTTATCCTTTTCGAACAATGCATAGTTTCATGTATTTCTTTCCATACTAGGAGCATCATGCTGTGAATTGATGGAAAGTGAGGGAACATGAACGATGAAAGCAACAGGAATAGTTCGCCGCATCGATGATTTAGGTCGTGTTGTTATCCCAAAAGAAATCAGAAGAACACTTCGTATCCGTGAAGGGGATCCCCTTGAAATTTATACGGACCGCGAAGGAGAAGTGATTTTAAAAAAGTATTCGCCAATTAATGATTTAGGCGAATTTGCACAACAATATGCGGAATCATTATTTGAAACATTAGGTACTCCAACATTAATAAGTGACCGAGATGAAGTAATAGCCGTTGCAGGCGTTTCGAAAAAAGATTATGTGGCGAGACGTTTAACAGTTTTTGCGGAAGATATTATTAAAAACAGGTCACTTGTAAGTGAGAAGCTGGAGATGTCGATTGAACTTGTAGCAGGACAGTATGAACAAGTGAAATCATATTGCATCGTACCGATCGTTTCGAATGGAGATCCGATTGGTGCTATTTATTTAATATCACGGGCCCATTTTATCGGTGAAATTGAACAAAAAACTGCTGAAACAGCAGCCAATTTTTTAGCAAAGCAAATGGAAAACTAAAATCACTTTAAAACGTCCATATTAATGGGCGTTTTTTTAATTCCTCGAGTAAAATTAGCAAATGGTTTTCATGATATAATTAGTTTATTGTATGAAATAGAGGAAGGAAATAGAATGACTTCGCAAAGTTTTGGTATGAAAAATTATATGAAGGGCGCCCTTCTCCTGACAGTTGCGGCGCTATTAGTAAAAATATTAAGTGCAATTTACCGAGTACCCTATCAAAACTTAGTAGGTGACCAAGGATTTTATGTATATCAGCAAGTGTATCCGTTCATCTCGTTTTTTGTCGTGTGGACATCAAGCGGATTTGCTGTTGCCATTTCCAAAATGCTCGCGGATATTGAAGGGCGTGGTGGTACATATGGAGAAAAACGATCTGTATCACGCATCATCTTTTATTATTTAACAGCATTAGCTCTTATCTTCTTCTGTCTTTTATTCTTTGGTGCACAGCCATTAGCTAATTTGATGGAAGATCCCCAGCTTGCGGGGCTATTAAAAGTAGGCTCATTCATTACGTTATGTATGCCGCTGCTTGCTGTTTTAAAGGGCAATTTTCAATCGGAAAGTAAGATGCAGCCGGTTGCTTATGCGCAAGTGTTCGAACAAATGGTTCGGGTAGCGATTATATTAGTCGGAACAATTGTGTTGCTGCAATATACACAATCTGTTTACACAGCCGGGAAAATGGCGATGCTCGGTACAGTTGTAGGGGAAATAGCAGGGATTGTACTACTGCTTTACTTTTTGAAACGGCAGTATCAGCCAACTGGAGAAATAGCCAATGTAAAAGTCTGGCCAATCTTAAAAGAGGTCACATTATACAGTATCGCAATCAGTATGAGTGCACTGCTATTATTATGCTTCCAGCTTGTGGATTCCTTTACGATTTACAAAATGCTTGTCCATTCAGGGATGAATACGCTTGAAGCGATGGAAGTGAAGGGGATTTATGACCGTGGCCAACCACTTGTGCAGCTCGGAATTGTAATTGCAACTTCTTTATCGCTGGCTATTGTACCGCTCGTTGCATTAAAGGCAAATCAGCCAAACGGTCGTGGTGCAAAGCCGTTTATTCAATTGACATTCCGGAGCTCCCTCATATTCGGAGTAGCTGCGGCACTCGGATTAATACTTGTTATGCCATATGTAAATCAAATGCTGTTTAAGACAGATGCCTACTCGAATGTGCTGAAGCTTTATTCGTTTCAGATTGTTCCATTATCGATAATTTTAACGTTTACAGCTATTTTACAAGGCTATAGTAAATTAAAAGGACCTGCCGTATTTTTAGGGGTCGGAATCGTATTAAAATATATAGGGAACATTATTTTTATTCCGCGTTATGATGTGATGGGTGCGGCAATTGCGAGTAATATCGGGCTGATTTTTACAGCAGCTGCCCTTATCGTTTATTTAAAAAAACTGACGTCTATCAGCCTGGCGAATCGTACGTTTTATAAAAAACTGTCCATCGCCTGTCTCATTATGATAGTCGTTGTACAAGGCGCTGTTTACAGTTTAAATAGTCTGTTTACCGGCCTGTTTAGTCGTTTTGATGCACTCATTTACAGTGGGGTGCTCGTCATGCTTGGCGCAGGTGCTTTTATAACAGCAGTCGCAAAAATGCGAGTATTGACAGAAAAGGATTGGTTTTTAATCCCACTCGGCAGGAGAATGGCTGCATATCAACTAATGTTAAATCGAAAGAAGTAGGTGTATAACTTGAATCAATTAACCGTTATTGGCTTAGGAGCAGCCGATTTTGAACAAATGCAAATGGGTGTTTATAAAAAAATTAAAGCAGCCAAAAAAATATATGTCCGAACAGAGGACCATCCTGTCATTCAAGACTTAAAACTGGAAGGTATCGAGTTTACGAGCTTTGATGATGTGTATATTAAGCATGGTTCGTTCGGTCCTGTTTATGAAGAAATTGCACAGCGTCTTATTGAAGCCGTTTCACAGGAAGATGTTATGTATGCTGTGCCGGGACATCCGCTCGTAGCAGAGCAGACCGTCCAGCACTTAATTGAAGCGGATCAGAACGGGCAGATTAAGCTTGTAATTGAAGGCGGGCAAAGCTTTTTGGATCCGATTTTCGGCGCCTTAAAAATTGACCCGATTGAAGGGTTTCAGCTGTTGGACGGTACGAGCATGTCCATCCATGATATGAATATGCGTCAGCACATTTTAATAGCCCAAGTCTATGATTCGTTCAGTGCGTCAGAAGTAAAGCTCACGCTAATGGAAAAATACCGTGATGATTACCCGGTAACAATTGTGACAGCAGCAGGTTCCTCACAGGAATCATTGCGTACTGTTCCGCTTTATGAGCTTGATCAAGCAGCAGAAATCAACAATTTAACGACTGTCTATGTACCGCCTGTTGAATCTGATGAGGAAGCATTGCGTGATTGGACAACATTCCGTCAAATCATAGCGACATTGCGAGGTCCAGATGGCTGTCCTTGGGATCAGAAGCAAACACATGAATCATTGAAAAAGTACTTATTGGAAGAAGCACATGAGTTTTTAGCAGCGGTTGATGCCGAAGATGATTTTGCTATGGTTGAAGAGCTCGGCGATGTCCTTTTACAGGTGTTTTTGCATGCGCAAATCGGGGAAGATAATGGTTATTTCACATTGGAAGAAGTGCTTGCATCGATTAGCGAAAAAATGATTCGCCGCCACCCGCATGTTTTTGGGGATGTGACTGCAGAAGATGCAGAAACAGTTGTAGCTAACTGGGAAGCAATTAAAAAGCAGGAAAAAGGCAATGTAGATGGCGAACCACTATTAAAGAACGAATATAGTCCTTACTCATCGCTTCAAACATCGTACAATTACCAGAAAAAAGCAGCGACAGTAGGTTTTGATTGGCCGAATGCTGACGAAGCGTGGAAGAAGTTTACGGAGGAATGGCAAGAGTTCCAGGATGAAATAAAGCAAGGTAACGAATTAAGCCGTACCGATGAATTCGGGGATGTATTATTCACCCTTGTGAACATCGCACGATTTTATAAAATTTCACCGGAAGAAGCGATGCTACATGCCAATGAAAAATTTGCACGTCGCTTTCATTACGTTGAGCAAAGTGTAGCAAGGAGCGGCAAGGCATTCAGTGATTTTACATTAGAGCAGTTAGATTCATTTTGGAATGAAGCAAAACAAATAGAAAAAGGGGAGTAAATGGGATGCGCTTAGATAAGTTTTTAAAAGTTTCACGTTTAATTAAACGTCGTACATTAGCGAAGGAAGTAGCGGTGCAGGGCCGTATAACGATTAATGATAAAGTGGCAAAAGCCAGCAGTACTGTAAAAGTTGGCGATGAGCTGGCAATTCGTTTCGGTCAAAAAATTGTAACGGCACGTGTCGAAGAAATTCGTGAAAATGTGAAAAAAGAAGATGCTTTAAAAATGTTTACAATTATAAAAGAAGAGCGTTTAGAGAAAGTTGAACCAGAATTTATTGATGATGAAGATTAGGGCATGACCAACTTTTGAGTCATGCTTCCTTCCGTTGATGCATATAGTGTACAACTATAAGCTCAAAGGGGGACTTGCATTGACTATTCATCAAGAAAGCGCACGCTATACCATTTCGTCTGGGGATCACTTAGTAACGGTACGTAATCGTAAACGGATGGACATGACATCTGTTAAAAGTATCGAACGGTTCGATCAGGAAGAATTTTATGTGAATACATCACAGGGTCATTTATTGATTCGTGGTGAGGAACTGCGTATTGTTCATTTAGATGTGGACAAGGGATTACTGACGTTAGAAGGGGAAGTGAAGCAATTCCAATACGATGAAAGCGAGAGTGGCTTATCGAAAAGTTTCCTTCATAAATTGTTTGGATGATGATGAGTGCGCAGCTTATAAGCATTCTTGTCATGTTTATAAGCGGAGTTGCTGTAGGTGCAATAATCGATTGTATCCGAATTAATGTAAATCGTATCCCTTTAAAAAATATTCGACGTATTACATGGATTTTAGAATGGATTGTCTGGTTAATATTAGGGGTTACTACGTTTTATTTATTATTTTTAGTAAAAGGAGGGCAATGGCGGGTAGTTGATCCACTTGCCCAAATCGCCGGAATTGCAACATATGAATTGCTGTTCCAAAAAATTATCCGCTTTGTTGGAAGAGTATGTATAAATTTATTTGTGAAGCCGGTTTTTTTCATTGGACATGTAGTAGTTAAAATGGTCAAAAGTATTATAAAATTATTGGTAGGGATTGTATTATTTATCTGTCGTCCCTTTATTAAGTTTTTCAAGAAATATTTGTTAAAAAACTTTAAAACACAGCAGTGAACTCGTATAATGATTACAACTATTGATTGTGAGGGAGGAGACGGAAAATGGGAAGAAGAAATGTGCAAGAAGAGCTACATAACCAAAATGTCCAGTCGTTGAATAACGATTATGTCCGCTCAAATCCGCAAGCAAAAGCTCAAATAAAAGCAAAAATTGCAGTACGTCGTCGCAGAAGATTAGCAGTATTTTTCATTTTAGCAACTGTAGTAATAGCAGGATTAGTAAAAGCTAACATGGTCCAAAGTGAACGCCTCGCCGCAAAGGAAGAAACGAAAGCGGCGGTGGAAGAACGATTGGAAGAAGCGCTTCACAGACAAGAGCTACTAAATTTGCAGATTGCGAAGCTGGAAGATGATGAGTATATTGCGAAGCTGGCAAGAAAAGAATTTTTCCTTTCTGAAGAGGGCGAAATTATTTTTACAATACCGAATAAATCGGATAAAGAAAATAAAGACAAGCCTGAAGATGACAAAGAATAATTTTAACGCGATAATAAAAGAAAAAAATGTGACTTTAAAAAATAATAAAAAACCAGTAAGCATGGTAATTTCGTGATAAAAATTTTGGTATTAATTGCCTTTAGGTAGAGTGTCTTGTTGACACTCTTTTTATGTTAGCTATAATTAGAGAAGAAGCTATTGAACAAAAGTTTCATTATAATTGATAAATGGCTTTTCAATCGAAGAGTCTCTTAAAATTTAAGGAGGAGCATTTTTTTTATGTCAATTGAAGTAGGCAGCAAAGTACAAGGTAAGGTAACAGGAATCACAAATTTCGGTGCATTCGTTGAGCTTCCAGATGGGAAAACAGGTTTAGTTCACATTAGTGAAGTGGCAGATAACTACGTAAAAGATATTAACGAGCATCTTAAAGTAGGCGATGAAGTCGAAGTTAAAGTGATGAATGTTGAAGCGGATGGAAAGATTGGTCTTTCAATTCGTAAAGCAAAGCCTCAAGCTGAGCGACCAGAGCGTCCACAGCGTCCTCGTCGCGAAAACAACCGTTCTAACGATCGTAATGATCGTCAACCAAAAGAGAACTTTGAACAGAAGATGGCGCGTTTCTTAAAAGATAGCGATGAGCGTTTAACTACATTAAAGCGTGCAACTGAGTCTAAGCGCGGTGGCCGTGGAGCTCGCAGAGGATAATTTTGCTGGCTGTTTGAACGTAGAAAAAGTGTCAAATAGATGATAAAGCGATGGATTGTAAGTGTATATCTTACAATCCATCGCTTTTTTTCATTAATAAAATGTTGTGTTGGAGTGGGAAATCAGATTATTCTTTTTCAGTATTATGCCTTATGAGTACACGGATAAGGGTAATAAAACAAAAAATACCTCCGATTAATCCGATTGTAATCATAAGAATCTGCAATGCGAGCGGCAAGTTTGTCAAGATGACGCCTCCAACGACTAGAAGCATGCTAATACCGCAAAGAAAAGCTAAATATGTAAAGTTTTGGACCAAAAAAAACGCCTCCTCTTATAGTTACAAGTATAATGGATAAGGGAGAAAGTGTGTCAGGAATTTACAGAATAGAAAAAAGAACAAAATAAAAGCCGCCTAGGAACACTAAGTTCCTAAACAGCTTTTGAGATGACCCGTACGGGATTCGAACCCGTGTTACCGCCGTGAAAGGGCGGTGTCTTAACCACTTGACCAACGGGCCTATAAATGGTGGCGGCAGAGGGAGTCGAACCCACGACCTTTCGGGTATGAACCGAGTGCTCTAGCCAACTGAGCTACACCGCCAAATTTAACAACAGAACTAATAATACATTGCAGTCTATATAGTGTCAATACTATTTTTTAATTATTTCCTCTATCATAATATGCAGGAAATTACTGCGTATTATTTTTTGTAATTACTAATAAAAAAAGCGTAAAAACGCGCATATTACCGTAAAAAAACCGTCGAACAATTTTTCGGTGTCAATCCTACAAACAGACAAAATTCACTTTTTCAGCTTTATATAATAGCGTTAAAAAGAAAAGGTGATAGTAAAAATGGTGACATTAAATAATCAAAATGAGTTTCAAACACTAAACTTAGACTTATTCTTATATAAAGAAAAATCGAGAATAATAATAGCAAGTGTTATAGCGTTTGCAGCTTTCTGTTTTGCTCAGGCGGTATTCTTTGAAGCTGTTACTCCGTTGTTTTTACCTTTTTGGCTTGTTATTCGAACGAGATTTGCCTCATTTCAAAAGAGTGCTTTACTAGGGGGAATCCTCGGAACGCTCTTTATTGGGTTTGGACAGGCAGCCGTTGTGTTAGTGCAGTTACTCTTCATGGAATGTCTCGTCCGTTTTAAGTTTATAAAACTATCACCGTACTTTTTACTAGGAAGTACAATTATCGCTATTCAGCTAGCATGGCAAATGCTGCTTCATAGTGGTATGCCATCTGTCATGACATTATTTTATATCGTATATGAATGTCTTTTTGCAGTTTCGATTTTATTCTTTATGCGTATTTTGACATTTCCAAGTAAAGAAAACGGAACCATTGAATGGACAAGAGAAAAAATAACGGCAATTATTGTCGTTTTGGCCGGTATGCTAATCGGCATGGAAAGCTTGACTCTATTTTACTTTTCAATGTCACTGATTGTTCTTCATTTCCTCATCTGCCTTGTAGCCTATGCCTCGACAGTTGGAGCTACGGTTATTTTTTCATTATCTCTTGGCTTTTTTATAGGCTTAGCTAATTTATCATTCACAGGTATGATGATCCTATATGCATGTACAGGGCTGGTCGCCGCTTTTGTACAAAACCAGGGACGTTATGCCGTTGCGCTTTTTAGTTTTCTGCCGAGTATTTTTTTCTTCTTTTATGATGCAACATTACCGATCGATAGCGTTTATTTTATGTCGATGCTTACAGGCGCAATTATTTTCCTGCTTATGCCGAAAAATATACTTGAGTATTGCAAAATGTATTACAAACAAAATACGGTTAGTATAATCCAGGTGAACCGCAATGAAGTAGTGGAAGTGCAGCTCAAGCAATTTCAGCAATTTGTATCTTTTATGAAGGAGCTTGTGTTTGATCATTTTACACAAAATAAAACTAAAAGTAAGACAACTGCAGAACCGTTTCTAATTTGCTCCAGCTGTTTCAAATATGAAGAGTGCTGGGGGAGAAACGGGGAGATGGAAGGAATTATTGACTCTTGGCGGTTAGCGAAAAGAAGTACGAAACCAGTCAGCTGGATTCGGGTAGAAGAGCAGCTGAAAGGGAAATGCATTAAATCTTCTAAATTGCTGGAAGAACTAGAGTCGGCTTTACACAAAGAGCATATGGAGAGACAGTTCTATCATGGTAAAAAAATGATTGCCTTACAGCTTCGGGATTTAAGCAGCCACTTTGAAAAGCTGTTAAACAGCCAGCGATTAGAAATCGGCACATCGGAAATGGATGGGGAGATGCAGCAGTTTTTAAAGGAACATGATATTCATTGTTTGCATATTCAGTGGATAAAAAATGAAATAGGGAATCGAGAGTTCGTTTGTTATGTCGCAGATCATCGTGATGCACATGTCGTTATCCAGCAATTAGAACAGCAACTGTTTGAATTTTTGCATGAACCATTGAAAGGTGAACAGATTTACGAGCAGCACTCACCAATTTTTTATCGCCAAATTAAGTTTACTTCAGCAATTCGTTATCAGTTGGAGTATGATATATATACGTATTCCCATGCAAACCATGCAATTTCCGGAGATTCTTACCGGGTATTTCCGATTCATCCAGGACTTATGGCGATCATGCTGTCGGATGGTATGGGGACGAATGTGAGAGCAAATCGTGAAAGTGAACGCTTAATTCAAATGATGCAGGATTGTCTTACGTACAACATGGATCCTGAAACAGCGATGCACACAATGCATTATGTCATGTCGCTTAAAAATGATTCGGATATGTATGCGACAATGGATTTTGCACTTGTCGATTTACAGTTCGGCCATTTATGGTGTTGGAAAGCGGGAGGCATGACGACATATGTATTAAGAGGGAATGATTTATTCAAAATAGAAAGTACAAGTGCTCCAATTGGCTTTTTGCCTAACTTCGCAATCGATACAGAAATGACACAATTATTGTCAGAGGACGTTATTTTAATGATTTCCGACGGGTTATTTTCACCATCTGCACAATGGGATGCACAGGAACAATTATTTATCCGGCTGATTCGTCAAGGGCTGGAAAATGGTGCTTCCATCCAGGTTGTACTATTTGATGTCATGACGCAATTCAAACAAAAATACCCGATTGCAGACGACTGCACTGTGATGTTATTCCGTTTGCAGCATGTCATAAAACCGTGGCAAGTATTCAGACCAGCAATCACACATTGAAATGTAATATGAGGTGAGTAAATGCACACTTTAGAGCATCAAGTTTTAGCGTATATAAAAGAGCAGCAGCTTATTAAAAGCGGAGATAAACTATTAATTGCTTGTTCAGGAGGCGTTGATTCAATGGCGCTTCTTTCTTTTTTTTATCATTTTCAGCACTATTTTAATATTGAGCTCGCCGTTGCGCATGTTGACCATATGCTTCGCGGCGAACAATCTGCTCAAGACCGCCAATTTGTTGAGCAGGCATGTGAAGACTGGGCTATTCCTTTTTATAGCTGTGCGATTCCGATTGCGGAAATCCAAAAAAAAGAAGGCGGAAACATGCAGGCGATTTGCCGGAAGGAACGCTATCATTTCTTTGAAACCGTCATGCATACACATAAGTTTACAAAATTAGTAACTGCCCATCATGCGGACGATCAGCTCGAATCAATGTTAATGGCCATGACGAAAGCGAGTTCACTAAACGGATTAAAAGGCATATTACCTTCCCGTAAATTTCAACAATTTACTGTAATTCGTCCTTTTTTGATGGTTACAAAAGACGAAATTGGGGAATATTTACATAGTAAAGGTCATTTGTACCGTGAAGATCCGAGCAATGCAAAGAATGATTATACCCGCAATCGTTTCCGTCACAATGTCGTACCAGTTTTAAAGGAAGAAAACCCCCTTGTTTCCCGACACGCAGTCCACATTGCCCAGCAGCTTTTAGAGGATGATACGTATTTAATGGAGCTTGCAGAAGAGCGTTTTTCAAAGCTTTTTCTGAAAGTTGATAAAAATTGTTATAAAGTCAAGGTTTCGGAATTACAAAAAGAGCCACTTGCTTTACAAAGAAGGCTCATTTTAATACTATTAAGTTATCTTTATAACGATTCAAATACGATTCAAAGCTACGCACTTTGCACGACGATTTTGACGTTATTCTCAATGTCGGATGGAAGTCGTGCACTTGATTTACCGGAGAATTTTATTGCGCGTCAACAATACGATGAAGTTGTATTTGAATATAAGCAGCAAAACTTGCGAACATCAAATCAACAAATCGCTTTGAATGAGTGGTGTGTGCTTGGAACGATGCGCATATATATTGGGGAACTTGCACAATGTGATGAGGACTTACTTCAAAAGTATCCACATCACTTTTTCGCCGCATCATCTGTTTCGTTTCCTTTATTCGTAAGGGCTCCCAAACAAGGGGATCGTATTTTGCTACAAGGTATGCAGCATCAGAAAAAAGTATCTCGCATTTTTATTGATGACAAGATTCCTTTCACCAAAAGAGCTAGCTGGCCGTTGTTAGTCGATGCTAATGATGACCTTTTAGCGATAGTAGCTGTACGCGTTAACAATAAATTTTCTAATGTAAAGTCGGCGGAGCATGAAATGGTGCTTCTTGTCGATAGCAATGAACGTCTTTAGAAAGTTTGAACAATAAAAGGAGGAATCTACTCATGATTCAAAATGACATCGAAAAAATAATGATTACAGAAGAACAAATCCAGGAACGTATTAAAGAGCTTGGCGCTCAACTGACAGAGGAATATAAAGAAATGTTCCCATTAGCTGTCGGAGTGTTAAAAGGTGCAATGCCATTTATGACGGATCTGATGAAACGTTTCGATTCATATGTGGAACTGGACTTTATGGATGTTACTTCATATGGAAATGCAACTGTTTCATCTGGGGAAGTAAAAATACTTAAAGACTTAAATACAAGTGTGGAAGGTCGCGATGTCATTATTATTGAAGACATTATCGACAGTGGTTTAACATTAAGCTATTTGGTGGATTTATTTAAATACCGTAAAGCTAAATCGATTAAAATCGTAACATTACTGGATAAGCCATCTGGCCGTAAAGTGGAATTGAATGCAGATGTTGTAGGCTTCGAAGTACCGGACGGTTTTGTTGTGGGCTACGGATTAGATTATGCAGAGAAATATCGTAACTTACCTTACATCGGAATTTTAAAACGCGAAGTATACTCATTTTAATATTTCCTAGACTGTACAAACCTTCAATTTTGAGGTGAGCATTTAGGCATAAGCAGTAATTGAGCGGATTTTGTCATAATTCGTTTCAACGTTTAAAATGTGTGGTGCTTTTTATTGTATGAAAATTTCAACGTATGTTAAGATTTTACTTATAGTTTTTCTGTAACGTTGTGAGGAGGCTGGGGATGAATCGAATATTTCGATACACCATATTTTATTTACTAATATTTCTCGTGATTATCGGGATTTTTGGAACATTTAATGGTGGAAAAAAGACAACTGAAAACCTTGATTACTATGCGTTTTTTGAGGCTTTAGAGAGCAATGAGATTGCTTCTATGGATATACAGCCTGAAAGAGGCGTGTATAAAATTGTAGGTCAGATGAAAGGCGCTGAAGAGGGCGAAACTTTCACAGTAAACGTTTTACAAAATGACCAAACTACTGTAGACCGTATTCTGCAAATTGAAGAACAAGTTGCAAACGGTGAATATCCAGGAGTGGAAATTTTAGAACAACCACAAACAAGTGGGTTCGTAACATTCCTTACGAGCATCATTCCATTTGTCATCATTATTATTTTATTCTTCTTCTTACTAAGCCAATCGCAAGGTGGCGGTAATAAGGTGATGAACTTCGGGAAGTCAAAAGCTAAGCTATTTGATGACACGAAGAAAAAAGTTCGTTTCAATGACGTGGCAGGTGCCGACGAAGAGAAACAAGAACTTGTTGAAGTAGTAGATTTCTTAAAAGATCACCGTAAATTCACTGATATCGGTGCACGTATTCCGAAGGGGATTCTATTAGTAGGTCCTCCAGGTACAGGTAAAACATTACTTGCACGTGCTGTTGCCGGTGAAGCGGGCGTACCATTCTTCTCGATTTCAGGTTCTGATTTCGTAGAGATGTTTGTCGGTGTCGGTGCATCTCGTGTTCGTGACTTATTTGAAAACGCTAAGAAAAATGCCCCATGTATCATTTTCATCGATGAGATTGATGCGGTAGGTCGTCAACGTGGTGCGGGTCTTGGTGGTGGTCACGATGAGCGTGAACAAACATTAAACCAATTACTAGTTGAAATGGATGGTTTCGGTGCAAACGAAGGTATTATTATCATCGCTGCAACAAACCGCCCTGACATTCTAGATAAAGCATTATTACGTCCTGGTCGTTTCGACCGTCAAATTACTGTTGGTCACCCAGACGTAAAAGGCCGTGAAGCAATCCTTAAAGTACATGCTCGCAATAAGCCATTATCAGATACAGTTGATTTAGCTGCTGTTGCACAACGTACACCAGGATTCTCAGGTGCAGATTTAGAAAACTTGTTAAACGAAGCAGCTTTAGTTGCAGCTCGTAAAAACAAAAAATCAATAAACATGGCTGATATTGATGAAGCATCTGACCGCGTAATTGCCGGTCCTGCAAAAGCAAGCCGTGTGTATTCTCCAAAAGAGAAAAAGCTTGTTGCATTCCATGAAGCCGGTCACGTAGTTGTCGGTCTTGAATTGGATGAAGCTGATACTGTTCATAAAGTAACGATTGTCCCTCGTGGTCAAGCAGGTGGTTATGCCATCATGTTACCGAAAGAAGAGCGTTTCTTCACAACGAAGCAAGAGTTACTAGACCGTATCGCCGGATTACTAGGCGGACGTGTTGCGGAAGAAATTGTACTTGGTGAAGTATCTACAGGTGCACATAATGACTTCCAGAAAGTAACGAGCATTGCGCGTGCAATGGTTACAGAATACGGAATGAGCAATAGTCTTGGTGCTGTTCAATACGGTTCAAACCAAGGCGGTAATCCATTCCTAGGTCGTGACTTCGGTTCAGATCAAAACTACTCTGATACAGTAGCATATGAAATCGATAAAGAAGTTCAGCGTATCGTTGATGAGCAATATGCTCGTACGAAACGTATTTTAACAGAGCGTCGTGACTTACTAGATTTAATCGCAAATACGTTAATTGATAAAGAAACGTTAAATGCACAGCAAATCGAACATTTACGCGACCACGGTATATTACCTCCTGAAGAGGCGGTAGTAGAATCGGAGCTTCAACAAAAAGATCAAAAAGAAGCAACACCAACAATTGAAACGGCTGGTAATGCATCGATTAATGAAGATGTTCAAGGTGAAAAGAAATCACCAACAGTTGAAGATTTACCGAAAGACGTGTCAGATGATCGCCCGCAAGGCATCGATGAAGACCGTCCAAAATAATACAACACAACTGACTATTTCCTGGGAAAAGGAGATAGTCAGTTTTTTCTTCTTAAAATCTTGCCTTTAAATATAACGCGATTTGGTGAGTTGGTTGAAAAGGAGGGTGGTAGACTCTAGCGGAAAGCCTTCACCCCTATGGAGATCAACAGGTTTTAGTTGAAAGGGAATGATTGCCGACTAAAAATACTGAATACTGTATAGTAGATGGCCAAATATGGTATGATTTTTTTCAGTATAAGAAAAGTAGGTGCCACTTGTGATTTTAGTAATGAATGCGGGTAACTCCAATATCATTTTAGGTATTTATGATCAAGATAAACTTATCCATCATTGGCGGACAGAGACAAATATACGAAAAACTGAAGATGAATATGCGATGCAATTTAAGGCGTTTTTTTCTCATGAAGGCATTTCATTTGAACAAGTAAAAGGGATTATTATATCCTCAGTTGTGCCACCTATTATGTTTGCACTTGAATTAATGTGTAAAAAGTATTTCAATATCCAGCCTTTGATTGTGGGACCCGGTGTAAAAACAGGCTTGAATATAAAGTATGAAAATCCGCGTGAAGTAGGCGCAGACCGTATTGTAAATGCGGTTGCCGCTTTACAGCAATATAGTGGGAGACCACTGATTATTATCGATTTTGGTACAGCGATTACGTATTGCTTTATTAATGAACGAGGCGATTATTTAGGGGGCGCCATTGCACCCGGTATTGCCATATCAACAGAGGCGCTCTATACACGTGCAGCAAAGCTACCTCGAATTGAAATTGCCCATACATCGCAAGTTGTGGCAAAGAATACGGTAGCTGCTATGCAGGCAGGGGTTTTTTACGGGTTTTTAGGACAAGTAGAAGGCATCGTCAGTCGTATGAAAGCGCAAAGTAAAGAAGAGCCACTCGTAATTGCAACTGGGGGACTAGCAAAATTGATTGCGAATGAAACCCAGATGATTGATGTCGTCGATCCGTTTTTGACGCTCAAGGGACTAGCAACGATTTATAAAAGAAATCAATAGAAAAGAGGAATTTCAACATGAAAGACTACTTAGTAAGAGGAATTGCATATGACGGACAGGTACGTGCGTTTGCAACAAATACAACTGCAACTGTAGGAGAAGCACAACGCCGTCATAATACATGGCCTGTTGTATCTGCTGCGTTAGGCCGTTCAATGACAGCATCTGTAATGATGGGTGCGATGTTAAAAGGTGACGACAAAATTACCGTAAAAATCGAAGGGAACGGTCCAATCGGTCCAATGGTTATCGATGCAGATGCCAAAGGAGATGTGCGTGGCTTCGTTACAAATCCACATGTTCACTTTGAATTAAATGAACAAGGAAAACTGGATGTACGTGCTGGTGTTGGTTCTGAAGGTGCTTTGACAGTTGTTAAAGACTTAGGTTTACGTGATATGTTCTCAGGTCAAACACCGATCGTCTCAGGAGAAATTGCTGAGGACTTCACATATTACTTCGCTACATCTGAACAAGTACCTTCATCAGTAGGTTTAGGTGTGTTAGTAAATCCGGATAATACAATTTTAGCAGCGGGCGGCTTTATTATTCAATTAATGCCAGGCTGTGAAGAAGAAACAATCGAAGCAATTGAAAAGCATTTATCATCAATTGAGCCTGTTTCTAAAATGATTGAAAAAGGATATACACCTGAGCAAATTTTAGAAGCAGTATTAGGCGAAGGCAATGTTCAAATTCTTTCAACAATGCCTGTACAGTTCCAATGTCAATGTTCAAAAGAGCGTTTCGGTGCGGCAATTATCGGTTTAGGTGTTGGTGAAATTCAGGAAATGATTGACGAAGATGGCCAAGCAGAAGCGCAATGCCACTTCTGTTTAGAAACTTATCACTTCGATAAAAGTGAACTTGAAGGCTTTGTGAATGAAATCCAATCGTAATTTACACAAAACACCACAACCACCGCAAAATAATTTACCGTATACACAACGACGCTTAAAAACAAAACCTACGTTGCTGTTATTACTGCTATTGTTAATCGGAAATCTATTTTGGTTTGTGTTATGGGTACTCCCATTTGATGAAACAACATCAGAGAAAGAAGACGGCGGCGAAAAAATTGCTGCCGTCGAGGGAGATCCAATTACACGCCAACAATGGCTTGCTGAAATGGAAAACCGTTACGGAAAAGAAACATTGCAGAGTTTAGTAAATGAAGCTGTTATGGAAAAAGCGGCGGAAAAATATAAACTCGATGTAAAAGAGGAAGAGATTGATTTAGAAATAGCCTTATTACGTTCGGCACAAGATTCAAATGATTCAACTCTACATAGTTTATCCCCAGAGCAACTGCGTCAAAAAATGCGTGCTCAGCTCATCTTAGATAAAGTACTGACAAATGATATTGTAGTAAAAGAGAATGAAGCTAAAAAGTATTACGAAGATAATAAGTCGATCTATAATATTCCAACTACACACCGAACAAGTATCATTATCGTGAATTCAAAAGAGGATGCGGAACGGGTGGAAAAAGAGCTGAAGGACGGCTCTGATTTTGCGGTTCTGGCACGCGAGCATTCATTGGATACAGCATCGGCAAGTTTAGGTGGAGACATTGGCTTTATTTCATCAAGTCAATCGGCAGTGGATCCTGCCATTTTACCAGAAGTGGAAAAGCTGAAGGAAAAGGAAACTTCCAAACCTTTTGTATTAAGCGATGGGCGCTATGCAATCGTCAAGGTTACTGAGAACATGGAAGGGCAGTCATTCAGCTTTGATGAAGTAGAAGGGCATGTGAAACGTCAGCTCGCTTTGGAACAGCTGTCGCCTTCCATTACACCGGAAGCTTTCTGGGCAGAATTTAATGCAACATGGATCTACGGAGAATCTGAAAATTAACACCAGATTTATATGGGCTAGGACAGAAGTTGAAGTTTAAGTGAAAGAGGAACTTTTAACTGTCTTTGCCCTTTTTCCTATTTAATAAGCAAAACTAAATAGTCAGAAATTTTACAAAAATTTCGTTTCAATTAATTGACAAGTACTATGAAAAATTGATAAGATACAAATTAAGTAAAACCTATTGATTTGGTAGGGATTTGGAGAGGAATGGATAAAATGAGTAAATTAGCAAATTCAGTGGCGGACTTAGTAGGTCGCACACCAATCGTAAAATTAAACAATGCAACAAGTGAAAATGAAGGTACAGTTTACGTAAAGCTTGAATACTTTAACCCAGGTTCTTCAGTAAAAGACCGTTTAGCTTTAGCAATGGTTGAAGCAGCAGAAAAAGACGGCACATTAAAGCCAGGCGGTACAATCATCGAGCCAACTTCTGGTAACACAGGGATCGGTTTAGCGATGATTGCTGCAGCAAAAGGCTATAAAGCGATTTTAGTAATGCCAGAAACTATGTCACTAGAGCGTCGCAACCTTTTACGTGCTTATGGTGCTGATTTAGTATTAACACCAGGCCCAGAAGGTATGAAAGGTGCAATTGCAAAAGCAGAAGAATTATCAAAATCAGAAGGCTACTTCTTGCCACAACAATTCAAAAACGAAGCAAACGCAGAAATTCACCGTTTAACAACAGGTCCTGAAATTGCGGAAGCATTCGAACAAGAAGGCTTAAAATTAGATGCATTTGTTGCTGGTGTAGGTACTGGCGGTACAATTACTGGTGCAGGTGAAGTACTGAAAAGCAAATTCCCTGAAATTGAAATTATTGCGGTTGAACCTAAAGATTCTCCAATTCTTTCAGGCGGTAACCCTGGTCCACATAAAATTCAAGGTATTGGTGCAGGTTTCATTCCGGACGTATTAAACACAGAAGTATATGATTCTGTATTACCGGTTGAAAACGAAACGGCATTCGAATATGCTCGTAAAGTAGCCCGTGAAGAAGGCATTTTAGCTGGTATTTCTTCAGGTGCAGCAATTTATGCAGCAATCGAAACAGCAAAACGTTTAGGCAAAGGCAAAAACGTATTAGCAATTATCCCATCAAACGGTGAGCGCTACTTATCAACGCCTTTATACCAATTTGAAGATTAATTAAATTTTACCTAAGTGATTTTAAAAGCTATTTTGCGAGTTTAACCTCGTAAAATAGCTTTTTTTCTTAGAAACTGCTAAGTTAAAAATGGATTTTTAAAGCGTTATCGAGTTTAATTAAGAAAAAGGTAAAGCAGGTGTAAATTGATGCAACAACTAGAAACACATACATTTTACATGACAAAAGATGAGTTTTATTATAGTTTCCAGGAACAGACGGCAATGGAAAAACAGCGTGCATTTCTGGAAAGCGGTAGGGGCGGGCATTTTTCAATTGCTGCATGGCAGCCAATTGCAACAGCAAAGTCAGTGGAACACGGTCTGGAACTGAAGTGGAAAAATGGAGAGACAGAACTGAAAACAGGTGAGGCACTGGCGGAATTAGAAAAAGTAATCGCAGAGTATAAGCTTGAAGCGAATCCGAATCTGCCTGATTTCCAAGGTGGAGCAATTGGATTTATTTCGTATGACTATGCACGCACGATTGAAGTTCTTCCAAATAATGCGGAAGATGACTTACACGTACCGGATCTTTATTTTTATTTGTTTGATCATTGGGCAGTCCGGAATGTCCAAACAGGTGAAGTAACATTGATGAAGTTGTCTACTAGTGAAGTCGATTTACTTTCATGGCAATCGGATTGGCAACAGCATGCCGAATCCGGGTTGGGAAAGCGTCATTTTAATCAGGAAACAGCTAAAAACATGCAGCAGGATGAAGCGGAATTACAAGTTTCCTTCAGTGGGGATGCATTTGAATCTGCTATACATAAAATTCAGCACTATATTGGACAAGGTGATGTGTTCCAGGTCAACTTGTCGGTGCGCCAGGCGAAAAAACTTTCTGCAGCACCGATTGCGATGTATGAGGCAGTTCGTTCGTTTAATCCTTCACCGTATATGGCTTATATTGAAAGTGAGGATTTTGCGGTTGTTAGCGGCTCGCCGGAATTGCTTGTAAAACGTAAAAACAATGAGCTGTCAACAAGACCAATTGCAGGAACACGTCCGCGCGGAGCATCGGAAGAACAGGATGTGGCTTTAGCCAATGAACTGATTGAGCATGAAAAAGAGCGTGCAGAACATGTCATGTTAGTTGATCTAGAGCGCAATGATTTAGGAAGAGTAAGCAAATACGGAACGGTAGAAGTAAATGAGTTTATGGTTATCGAGCATTACTCGCATGTGATGCATATTGTTTCGAATGTGCGCGGGGAAATTGCACAAGGAAAAACAAATGCGGATGTCATTCGGGCAATGTTCCCCGGTGGTACGATTACAGGGGCACCGAAAATCCGTACGATGGAAATTATTGAAGAGCTGGAGCCGGTACGCCGTGGTCTTTACACAGGATCAATCGGCTGGATTGGCTACACAGGTGACTTAGAGCTAAATATCGTTATCCGTACAGCGTATATTCAAGATGGTATTGCGTACATTCAGGCGGGTGCTGGTATTGTCATCGATTCCATTCCGGAAAACGAGTATATTGAATCGATGAATAAAGCGAAGGCAATGTGGCAGGCAAAAGCGATGGCAGAAGAGGTGAGCAAATGATTTTAATGATTGATAACTATGATTCGTTTACATATAACTTAGTGCAATACTTCGGTGAATTCGGTCATGAATTGGTCGTAAAGCGCAATGATGAGATTACTGTCGAGGAAATTGAAAAACTTCGGCCAATGATGCTTGTCATCTCACCAGGGCCGTGTACACCAAACGATGCCGGAGAAAGTCTCCGTATCATCGAACATTTCACAGGCAAGCTTCCGATTTTAGGTGTGTGCTTAGGTCATCAGGCGATTGCACAAGTATTTGGCGGCGATGTTGTGCGTGCTAAGAGATTGATGCACGGGAAAACTTCCCCTGTTCTTCATAAGGGGATTGGTCTTCATAGAAAAAATGAGAACCCATTTTTGGCAACACGCTACCATTCACTGATTGTAGAACCGACAACTTTACCGGACTGTCTGGAAGTGACAGCTTGGACAGCGGAAGGCGAAATTATGGGGCTGCGACATAAGGAATATCCGATTGAAGGGGTTCAATATCACCCGGAATCAATTATGACCGAAGACGGCAAGAAGCTGTTACGCACATTTATTGAGTCGTATTGTTAGGGGGAAAGGCAATGCTATGTTGGATGAATGGACAGTATATCGATGAACAAGATTTGAAAATTTCTCCGTTTGATCACGGTTTTTTATATGGACTCGGTTTTTTTGAAACATTTCGTACATATGAGGGAAAGGCTGTCTATTTGCATGAACATTTCAGCCGTCTGCTTGAAGCATTAAAAGAATACCGTATTCATTTTCCGTATACGATACAGAACATAGAAGAGGTCATTGAAAAGCTCAATGCACAGGACGGCAAAGAAGGGTATTTTCGTTTAAATGTATCAGCCGGTGTGCATCCAATTGGACTTGCACCCTCCGAGTATACCGAACCGACCGTTATTCTGTTTCGTAAAGAACTGCCAGAAATGGTACGCGGGACAGAAAAAGAAGCGGTGTGGCTGAAAACAGCCCGTAACTCTCCGGAACAGCAGACCCGCTATAAAAGCCATCACTACGGCAATAATGTACGAGCGCGGTTAGAGTTACCGAGTTTAGCTTCTCAAGAAGGTTTCTTTACCGATCAGAACGGTGTTATCGCAGAAGGCATTACGTCAAATGTCTTTTGGATAAAAGATGGTATACTGTATACGCCTTCTACTAATTTAGGTATTTTACCGGGGATTACACGTAAAAAAGTCATTCAACTCGCTGAAGAACTCCAAATTCCGGTACGAGAAGGCCGCTTTATGGCATGGGAATTGGAACAGGCGGATGAATGCTTTATTACAACAGCTGTACAGGAGCTCGTACCGATTTCCCGTATTGGGGAGGTACGCTTTGCGGGCAGTGAAGGCAGACTTTATAAAAAGTTGCATCAAAAATATTTACAAAAAATTGTTATGTGTTTAGGAGACCGTCATGTTAGAAAACTATAAAGTACTCACATTAAATGGGATCGAACTGGATTTTCGTAAAGAAACATTCGTGATGGGCATTTTAAATGTAACACCGGACTCATTTTCGGATGGCGGCAGGTTCAATTCGGTTGAAAAAGCAGTTGCACAGGCAAAAAAAATGGTGGCAGATGGCGCAAAAATTATCGATGTTGGCGGGGAATCAACACGCCCTGGCTATACACGGATTTCAGATGAGGAAGAAATTGCACGTGTTGTACCGGTAATTCGGGCGCTTTTAAAAGAAGTACCTGCGATTATTTCAATTGATACGTATAAATCGAATGTTGCGCGTGCTGCAATTGAAGCAGGGGCACATATTATTAATGATATATGGGGCGCAAAGGCGGATCCGGAAATGGCAAGTGTCGCGGCAGAACTCGATGTGCCGATTATTTTAATGCATAACCGCCTGTCAGATCAATACGATAACTACTTCAACGATTATATGGCCGATATGCAGGAAAGTATTGCGATTGTAAAAGCAGCAGGTGTACGTGACGAGCATATTTTCCTTGATCCTGGTATCGGTTTTGTGAAAAGTTTAAGTGAAAGTATTGAAACGATGCAGCGCCTTGATGAGCTTGTTGCATTAGGCTATCCAGTATTGCTTGCGACATCACGCAAGCGTATGATCGGATCGATTTTGGAACTACCCGTAGATGACCGAGTGGAAGGGACAGCCGCTACTTGTGCATTTGGTGTCCAAAAGGGCTGCCATATGATGCGTGTTCATGATGTAAAGGAAGTGGCGCGTACAGTGAAGATGATGGATGCGCTTGTAGGGAAATTTGAAGTACAAGGTGAATTGGCACCGAGACATTAAGGAGTTTGCAATGGATTATATTCATTTAAAAGAAATGCAGTTTTTTGGTTATCACGGTGTATTACCGGAAGAAAACGTATTAGGACAACGCTTTCGGGCTAATGTTTCGCTTGCTGTTGATATGAAACGTGCAGGTGAGACGGATGAGCTGGATCAGACGGTTAGCTATGTGGGCGTTTATGATATTTGTAAAGAAGTAATTGAAGGGAAGCCGTTTAAATTGATTGAAGCAGTAGCGGAAAAAGTTGCTTCAAGGATTTTAACGCAATATGAAGGTCAGATTTTTGGGTGCCGCGTCGAAATTATTAAGCCTGACCCTCCAATTTCGGGACATTACAAAGAAGTCGCGGTTGAAATTACAAGAGGACAATTCGTATGATGACGACAGCGTACTTATCGATCGGTACAAATATAGGTGAGCGTGAGCAAAACTTGCAAGACGCGGTAAAGCTGCTCACCGCACATGAGGCGATATCTGTAACAGCGATTTCTTCAATTTATGAAACAGCAGCAGTAGGCTATACAGATCAGGCAGATTTTTTGAATATCGCAGTTGCTCTTGAAACGGAACTCGATGCCTTTGAGCTTCTTGCGGAGTGCCAAAAAATCGAAAATGATCTTGGCCGTGTCCGTGAATTTCGGTGGGGACCACGAATAATCGATTTGGATATTTTGCTGTATGGTCAACAACTGTATGAAACCGAAAAATTAATAATTCCACATCCTCGAATGTACGAACGTGCATTTGTGCTTGTACCGTTAGAAGAGATTATGACGCAAAATTATGATATGCTTGTAGGCGTGCAAAAAGCGTTACATGCACTTGATATAGAGAAAGAAGGCGTCAATCTGTGGAAGAAAATCAATACGGTCGCAGAATTCGTGCCTTTCGAAAACTAAAACGAATTCAGCAAACCGAATTTGCAAAACATATTGGTATATCTGTAACAATTTTAGGGCGAATTGAACGAGGCGAGAAGAAACCCTCTGAAGAACAACTTCAAACAATTGCAGATGTATTACAAATAGATATAAAAGAATTAAAAGGTGAGTAACCGAGTGGAGGGAACAAAAAGGTGTCAAACATCGACCAAAAGCCATTCCAAATAGGCGATATTATTATGGATAACCGGGTCGTTCTTGCTCCGATGGCAGGAATTTGCAACTCTGCTTTCCGGTTAACGGTAAAAGAGTTTGGAGCGGGGTTAGTCTATGCGGAAATGATCAGCGATAAAGCGTTGAACACCCGCAACAAAAAAACATTGGACATGCTTTATATTGACGAGCGGGAGAACCCGATGACGCTGCAAATTTTTGGAGGAGACAAAGAAAATTTAGTAGAGGCAGCGAAATTTGTAGACAAACATACAACAGCCGACATTATCGATATCAATATGGGATGTCCTGTAAACAAAATTATTAAATGTGAAGCTGGCGCAAAATGGCTTCTTGATCCGAATAAAATTTACGAAATGGTTTCAGCAGTTGTCGATGCAGTTGATAAACCCGTTTCGGTAAAAATGCGTATCGGTTGGGATGAAGAGCGTGTATTCGCTGTGGAAAATGCCCAGGCAGCAGAACGTGCAGGCGCAGCCGCTATCGCGATGCATGGCCGAACTCGTGTGCAAATGTATGAAGGTAAAGCAAACTGGGACGTTTTAGCCGAAGTGAAGAAAAATATTAGCATCCCGTTTATCGCAAATGGGGATGTGGAAACACCGGAAGATGCTAAGCGCATTCTGGAACATACAAAGGCAGATGGGGTCATGATTGGTCGTGCTGCTTTAGGAAATCCATGGATGATCTATCAAACGGTAAAATACTTGGAATCAGGTGTTCAAATTCCAGAGCCTTCAGTTCGTGAAAAAATGGATGTTTGTTTATTGCATTTTGAACGTCTAAAAGCACTTAAAGGTGAAAAAGTGGCGGTTAGAGAAATGCGTAAACATGCATCATGGTACTTAAAAGGTATTCGTGGAAACGGAAAGATCCGTAATGCCATCAATTTAACGGAGACCGAGCAAGAATTACGTATTCTTCTAAACAGTGTTGCAGATGAATACGAAGAAGAAGCAGTAATTGTATAAAAATCATTGAAGGCATCAGACGATGGTGCCTTTTTCTTATGTAAAGAAAAATCACTTGTCATAATTATCTGATATTTAAAATTAATTCGAAACAGGTGAATCAACAAAAGAAATACTGTACAATAGAAACATTATGGACTATTGTGCCGTTTTGGAGCGCAAAAACATTAAGGAGTGAAATACGTGTCAAATATCGAAGAATTAAACGACCAACTTTTGGTGAGACGCCAGAAGATGACAGATATTCGTGAAAACGGTATGGACCCATTCGGCAGCCGTTTTGAACGCACACATTTATCGAACGAAGTTATTGCAGAAAATGAGCAATTTAATAAAGAACAGTTAGAAGAAAATCCACGTGAAGTAGTAATCGCCGGACGTATTATGACAAAGCGCGGTAAAGGTAAAGCAGGTTTTGCGCATATCCAGGACTTAGCAGGCCAAATCCAAATTTATGTACGTAAAGATGCAATTGGTGAAGAAGCATATGAATTGTTCAACAAAGCAGATCTTGGTGATATCGTAGGGGTAAAAGGAAACGTATTCCGTACGCAAGTTGGAGAGCTGTCTGTTAAAGCGACAGAGTTCACTTTCCTAACAAAAGCATTACGCCCGTTACCTGATAAATTCCACGGTCTGACAGACGTAGAACAACGTTACCGTCAACGCTATGTAGACTTAATGACAAACGACGAATCAAAAACAACATTTATCCAACGTTCAAAAATCATCCGAGCAATCCGCAACTATTTAGATAACAATGGTTATTTGGAAGTGGAAACACCAATGCTGCATACAATTGCAGGTGGTGCTGCGGCTCGCCCGTTCATTACACACCACAATGCATTGGATATGGAATTATATATGCGTATCGCAATCGAGCTGCATTTAAAACGTTTAATCGTTGGTGGCTTGGAAAAAGTATATGAAATCGGCCGTGTATTCCGTAATGAAGGAATTTCAACTCGTCACAACCCGGAATTCACAATGATTGAATTATATGAAGCGTATGCAGACTACAACGATATTATGGACTTAACAGAAAACCTTATTGCACATGTAGCCCAAGATGTTCTTGGTACGACATCTGTACAATATGGTGAAGATACAATTGAATTAGGTGTTGGCTGGAAACGTGTGCATATGGTAGATGCAGTTAAAGAAGCCACGGGTGTAGACTTCTGGGCTCCGATGACTGTAGAAGAAGCACGTAAACATGCTGCTGAACACGGCGTGGAAATTAAAGATGCACATGAAGTAGGTCACATCATCAATGAATTCTTTGAGCAAAAAGTAGAAGAAACATTAGTACAACCTACATTCGTAACAGGTCACCCTGTGGAAATTTCTCCGTTAGCGAAGAAAAATCCTGAAGATCCACGCTTCACAGATCGTTTTGAGCTATTCATTGTTCGTCGTGAGCACGCTAATGCATTCACAGAATTAAATGATCCAATCGATCAACGCGAGCGCTTTGAAGCCCAAATGGCCGAAAAAGAGGCAGGAAATGACGAAGCACATGAAATGGATAATGACTTCATCGAAGCATTAGAATACGGTATGCCACCAACAGGTGGTTTAGGTATCGGTATCGACCGCTTAGTAATGTTATTAACGAACTCACCATCAATTCGTGATGTATTGTTATTCCCGACAATGCGCCATACAACAAAATAAGTTTAGTTTAATTAGGGCCTTGCGCTATTCGCAAGGCTCTTTTCTTTATTATAGGAAGATGAGAGTGGCTGCTTGGCAGAGGTGAACGATGGGAGTCACGGCGTATAAATTATTCCTGGGGGATTATACAGATGTATTGTGGGAAGAATGGTCATTCCTTTCTATATATTGGAATGGATATAGGAGAAACAATAAACATTATAAAAAAATATAATATTTTTTAAAATAACTATTGCAATATAATTGTAGGGGTGGTATATTATTTCTTGTCGCTAAAACGCGGCGCACTAAACTACAAAGTTCTTTACTTTTCGACTTTAGAGTGGTAAAGTATAAGAGTTACCAAATTTACAGTGATTATGAGTTTGAAACTTTTTTGAAAAAGTTGTTGACAAATGATTCTTGAAAATGGTAAGATATAAAAGTTGTCACAAAGACAACGCAATGAACCTTGAAAACTGAACAAGCAACGTTAATGAAACAAGCTTCTTAAATGAAGCAAACAATAGATTTCAACTTCTAACGAAGTTGGATCGCTAGCAAAGCAA
>NZ_CP152038.1:127500-130000 GCF_038630735.1 Solibacillus sp. FSL K6-1781
TTTTGTAGAATGAACCGGCGAGTTACGATTACGTGCGAGGTTAAGTTGAGAAGACGGAGCCGCAGCGAAAGCGAGTCTGAATAGGGCGAATTAGTACGTGGTCGTAGACCCGAAACCAGGTGATCTACCCATGTCCAGGGTGAAGGTGAGGTAACACTCACTGGAGGCCCGAACCCACGCACGTTGAAAAGTGCGGGGATGAGGTGTGGGTAGCGGAGAAATTCCAATCGAACCTGGAGATAGCTGGTTCTCTCCGAAATAGCTTTAGGGCTAGCCTCGTGATTGAGAATACCGGAGGTAGAGCACTGTTTGGACTAGGGGGGCATCTCGCTTTACCGAATTCAGACAAACTCCGAATGCCGGATATTTATACACGGGAGTCAGACTGCGAGTGATAAGATCCGTAGTCAAGAGGGAAACAGCCCAGACCACCAGCTAAGGTCCCCAAGTAATCGTTAAGTGGAAAAGGATGTGGCGTTGCTTAGACAACCAGGATGTTGGCTTAGAAGCAGCCATCATTTAAAGAGTGCGTAATAGCTCACTGGTCGAGTGACGCTGCGCCGAAAATGTATCGGGGCTAAACGATTCACCGAAGCTGTGGATGCATACTTTGAGTATGCGTGGTAGGAGAGCGTTCTAACAGCGTTGAAGTCAGACCGGAAGGACTGGTGGAGCGGTTAGAAGTGAGAATGCCGGTATGAGTAGCGAAACATGGGTGAGAATCCCATGCACCGTATGACTAAGGTTTCCTGAGGAAGGCTCGTCCGCTCAGGGTTAGTCGGGACCTAAGCCGAGGCCGATAGGCGTAGGCGATGGACAACAGGTTGATATTCCTGTACCACCTCCTCACCGTTTGAGAAATGGGGGGACGCAGTAGGATAGGGTAAGCACGCCGTTGGTTGCGCGTGTTCAAGCAGTAAGGCGTGTATGTAGGCAAATCCGCATACTATAACGTTGAGCTGTGATGACGAGCTCGTATGAGCGAAGTTCCTGATTTCACACTGCCAAGAAAAGCCTCTATCGAGGTGAGAGGTGCCCGTACCGCAAACCGACACAGGTAGTCGAGGAGAGAATCCTAAGGTGTGCGAGAGAACTCTCGTTAAGGAACTCGGCAAAATGACCCCGTAACTTCGGGAGAAGGGGTGCTTCTTTGGGTGCATAGCCTAGAGAAGCCGCAGTGAATAGGCCCAGGCGACTGTTTAGCAAAAACACAGGTCTCTGCAAAACCGTAAGGTGACGTATAGGGGCTGACGCCTGCCCGGTGCTGGAAGGTTAAGAGGAGCGGTTAGCGCAAGCGAAGCTGTGAATTGAAGCCCCAGTAAACGGCGGCCGTAACTATAACGGTCCTAAGGTAGCGAAATTCCTTGTCGGGTAAGTTCCGACCCGCACGAAAGGCGTAACGATCTGGGCACTGTCTCAACGAGAGACTCGGTGAAATTATAGTACCTGTGAAGATGCAGGTTACCCGCGACAGGACGGAAAGACCCCGTGGAGCTTTACTGTAGCCTGATATTGAATTTTGGTACAACTTGTACAGGATAGGTAGGAGCCAGAGATCTCGGAGCGCCAGCTTCGAAGGAGGCGTCGGTGGGATACTACCCTGGTTGTATTGAACTTCTAACCCATGCCCCTTAGCGGGGTAGGAGACAGTGTCAGGCGGACAGTTTGACTGGGGCGGTCGCCTCCTAAAGAGTAACGGAGGCGCCCAAAGGTTCCCTCAGAATGGTTGGAAATCATTCGTAGAGTGTAAAGGCATAAGGGAGCTTGACTGCGAGACCTACAAGTCGAGCAGGGTCGAAAGACGGGCTTAGTGATCCGGTGGTTCCGCATGGAAGGGCCATCGCTCAACGGATAAAAGCTACCCCGGGGATAACAGGCTTATCTCCCCCAAGAGTCCACATCGACGGGGAGGTTTGGCACCTCGATGTCGGCTCATCGCATCCTGGGGCTGTAGTCGGTCCCAAGGGTTGGGCTGTTCGCCCATTAAAGCGGTACGCGAGCTGGGTTCAGAACGTCGTGAGACAGTTCGGTCCCTATCCGTCGTGGGCGTAGGAAATTTGAGAGGAGCTGTCCTTAGTACGAGAGGACCGGGATGGACATACCGCTGGTGTACCAGTTGTCTTGCCAAAGGCATCGCTGGGTAGCTATGTATGGACGGGATAAGTGCTGAAAGCATCTAAGCATGAAGCCCCCCTCAAGATGAGATTTCCCATTACGCAAGTAAGTAAGACCCCTGAAAGACGATCAGGTAGATAGGTTCGAGGTGGAAGTGCGGTGACGCATGCAGCTGACGAATACTAATCGGTCGAGGACTTAACCACATTTTATTGCACAAATTCAATGAAACGTTTATCCAGTTTTGAAAGAATGAAATTTATTAAAAAAGTACTTGACGAATAGAAAAAGTATGATATAATGAATAATGTCTTTTAAAGAAAATAGTCTAGTGATGATGGCAAAGAGGTCACACCCGTTCCCATACCGAACACGGAAGTTAAGC
>NZ_CP152038.1:135000-235000 GCF_038630735.1 Solibacillus sp. FSL K6-1781
CGCACGAAAGGCGTAACGATCTGGGCACTGTCTCAACGAGAGACTCGGTGAAATTATAGTACCTGTGAAGATGCAGGTTACCCGCGACAGGACGGAAAGACCCCGTGGAGCTTTACTGTAGCCTGATATTGAATTTTGGTACAACTTGTACAGGATAGGTAGGAGCCAGAGATCTCGGAGCGCCAGCTTCGAAGGAGGCGTCGGTGGGATACTACCCTGGTTGTATTGAACTTCTAACCCATGCCCCTTAGCGGGGTAGGAGACAGTGTCAGGCGGACAGTTTGACTGGGGCGGTCGCCTCCTAAAGAGTAACGGAGGCGCCCAAAGGTTCCCTCAGAATGGTTGGAAATCATTCGTAGAGTGTAAAGGCATAAGGGAGCTTGACTGCGAGACCTACAAGTCGAGCAGGGTCGAAAGACGGGCTTAGTGATCCGGTGGTTCCGCATGGAAGGGCCATCGCTCAACGGATAAAAGCTACCCCGGGGATAACAGGCTTATCTCCCCCAAGAGTCCACATCGACGGGGAGGTTTGGCACCTCGATGTCGGCTCATCGCATCCTGGGGCTGTAGTCGGTCCCAAGGGTTGGGCTGTTCGCCCATTAAAGCGGTACGCGAGCTGGGTTCAGAACGTCGTGAGACAGTTCGGTCCCTATCCGTCGTGGGCGTAGGAAATTTGAGAGGAGCTGTCCTTAGTACGAGAGGACCGGGATGGACATACCGCTGGTGTACCAGTTGTCTTGCCAAAGGCATCGCTGGGTAGCTATGTATGGACGGGATAAGTGCTGAAAGCATCTAAGCATGAAGCCCCCCTCAAGATGAGATTTCCCATTACGCAAGTAAGTAAGACCCCTGAAAGACGATCAGGTAGATAGGTTCGAGGTGGAAGTGCGGTGACGCATGCAGCTGACGAATACTAATCGGTCGAGGACTTAACCACATTTTATTGCTCAATTCAATGAAACGTTTATCCAGTTTTGAAAGAATGATCTTTCTAAGGGTTTCAAGACACAAGCTAGTCGAGGAAACGACTGAGTGATTGAAGGAGCGTACTTAAGTACGTGACTGAAAGAACGAAGGAAGTTGACGAAGGATAGCGCCGTGTATTGGAAGCCGAAAATAGTGAAGTGATGATGGCAAAGAGGTCACACCCGTTCCCATACCGAACACGGAAGTTAAGCTCTTTAGCGCCGATGGTAGTTGGGGGCTTCCCCCTGTGAGAGTAGGACGTCGCTTCGCACAACGCAAACCCACTGAGTAATCAGTGGGTTTTTTGTTTTATTTTATTGAATTTCAACTTTTAAAACCCTGTAATGCCCACTCTAAAATCCATCATATATTAAAACTCCAGAACGGCCCGCAAGTTATTTATATACGATTGACTAACTGGCAATTCCACACCATCATTCAGCTGTACAATAAAATTGGAAGTCAAATCCCGAGAGATTTTCTTTATATAGCAAATATTAATAATATAGGAACGATGAATGCGAAGAAAGTTATTTGGCAATCGAGTCTGCAGCTCCTTTAATGTAATCGCTGTTTTGTATTGTTCTCCTTTGGAATAAAACCATGTCCGCTTTTGCAGACTTTCAATATGCGAAATTTGGTCGATTGAAATCGGTACCCAATCTTCCATTTGTTTACCTGTTAAAAACTGATATATATCTGAACTCTTTACTTTAAATAACGGGGGCAGGACGACAACTAAAGCACCTTGTTCGCCATTTACCAAAATCGGATACCCGATTGCATAATAAGGTGATTCAAAAAGTGTATTTTCCATAACAGCATCTACTTTTCTACCTGTTTGAAGTACTTTATAAGCAATGCTGTCTTTCGGTACATCGGAACCTACTTTCAATGAAAAATGGTGATGACCTGTACTGAAATAAATAAAGCAATTGTTTACTGCTATTGCTATCGATGCATCTTGAGGAATCCAATCTTCTAAAATAATTTTATACTGATTTAAAATGTTCTTTTCGATCTCAATATTTTGTAGTGACAATGCAAATCCACTCCCTCTGTATTATTGCCTAAATGTCAATTCATCCTCCAAATATACACATTCATCCTAAATTAAAGTTAATTTGTCAGAAAATAATGAAAAGTTAAACATTCTGTTATACATTATATTACAGCAAGATGTTCTGTTATGGAACAGGCAATTACAAATTTTTCTAACAGAATATCCATACACAATGGGGAAGGTGGAAATTTATTATGTCAACTCGTCAAGAAAGAATCGAAGCTTTACAAAAGGATTGGGCAGAAAACCAGCGCTGGAAAGGAATTGAGCGTGGCTATACAGCAGAAGAGGTTGTAAAGTTACAAGGTTCATTCATCCAGGAGCAAACATTAGCAAAACGAGGATCAGCTCGTTTATGGAAGTCATTACACGAAGTGCCTTTCATTAATGCTTTAGGTGCTTTAACGGGGAATCAGGCAGTACAGCAAGTAAAGGCAGGTTTACAGGCAATCTACTTATCGGGGTGGCAAGTAGCGGCTGATGCAAACCTTTCTGGTCAAATGTATCCGGACCAGTCTTTATATCCGGCAAACTCTGTACCGGCAGTAGTAAAGCGTATTAACCAGGCACTGCAACGTGCTGACCAAATCGACCATGCAGAAGGCCGCGACGATGGCTTTGACTGGTTTGCGCCGATTGTAGCTGATGCGGAAGCAGGCTTTGGGGGTCCTCTAAACGTATTCGAATTAGTTAAAGGGATGATTGAAGCGGGTGCAGCTGGTGTGCATTTAGAAGACCAATTAGCTTCTGAGAAAAAATGCGGACACTTAGGCGGGAAAGTATTATTACCAACACAAAACGCTGTACGTAATTTAATTGCTGCACGTTTAGCTGCTGATGTGGCAGGCGTTGATACAATTTTAATCGCACGTACAGATGCGGATGCTGCTGACATGGTAACGTCAGATATTGACCCACGCGATGCAGAATTCTTAACAGGTGAACGTACTCCAGAAGGATTCTACCGTACAAAACCAGGTATTAAGCAAGCAATTGCACGCGGGTTAGCTTATGCACCATATGCAGACTTAATCTGGTGTGAGACTTCTCACCCATCATTAGAAGAAGCTCGTGAGTTTGCTGCTGCAATTCACGCTGAATTCCCAGGGAAAATGTTAGCGTATAACTGCTCGCCTTCATTCAACTGGAAAGCTAAATTATCAGATGAAGAGATTGCCGAGTACCAACGTGAGTTAGGTAAACTTGGATATAAATTCCAATTTATTACACTTGCTGGTTTCCACAGCTTAAACTTTGGTATGTTCGAGCTTGCGCATGACTACAAAGACAATGGAATGGCTGCTTACTCTAAATTACAACAAGCTGAGTTTGCTGCTGAAAGTAAAGGTTACACTGCAACTCGTCACCAACGTGAAGTAGGTACTGGTTACTTTGATGAAGTATCACAAACAATTTCAGGTGGTACATCATCGACAACTGCTATGTCAGGTTCTACTGAAACAGAGCAATTTGTATAAGATTAAGATTTTATAGGCAGTGTTATGAATAGATTCATAAACGGGGAACTGCTTTTACGGATTAACTTATTCCTTTTCTTCTATCATATCGATTCAAGTGACATTGGGGAATGTGCACTTAGTAAATAGACGTTATGCCGAAGCGGTTATTGAAAGAAACGTAGGATGGAGAAGGGGAATAACTTTTTGAACTTGAACAGCTTGACTACTACGATAATTACTAAATCGAATTGGAACGCGGTTTAGTATGGGGTTGCCTCCCAACATATAAGGAAAACTTAGGGGTTTTTATAGAGATAAATGTCTTTTTAGCTTGGATGGGGCTAGAAAGGCATTTTCTATTTTTTAAAAATGAAGGAGTTCTAATCTGATATAGAGAATATTATATAGATAGAATATTTTTACTATTGTGAAAAGGGAGTAATTACAATGAAAAATAAAGAATTATTATTAGTACCAGGGCCGACACCGGTAATGGATGAGATTTATGACGCCCTGGCAAGTGAAACGAGAGGGCATACGGATCCTCGGTTTGTGGAAACATTTAAAAACGCACTTGCCAATACAAAAAAGCTATTTAATACAGATGGGGAAGTGTATGTTGTAGCAGGATCAGGAACATTGGCAATGGAAATGGCAATAGTAAATACTATTGCAAAAGGTGAACGTCTGCTTGTTATCAGTCACGGTTACTTCGGTGACCGTTTTACACCACTTGCAAAGGCGTTTGGAATTGAAGTCGATGTACTGCAGTCAACATGGGGTGAGCGTGTAGACTCAAAGCTTGTTGAGGAAGCATTGAAGGCTAACAATTATAAGGCGGTTACAATTACACATGCGGATACATCAACAGGGGTTATGTCCGATTTAGAGACACTTGTACCGATTATTAAAGCATCTGGGGCACTTGTTATTGTCGATGGTGTTGTCGCAACAGCAGCATTGCAAGAGGATATGAGTAAAGCTTACGGTGAAGACGACTATAAAATTGATATTGTGTTAACAGGATCTCAAAAGGCGATTGGTATTCCTCCTGGGCTGGCGATTGTTGCTTTCAGTCAACAGGCACTGGCTGCCCGTGAACAGATCGGGACAGTGCCAGCTTATTATGCGGATATACATAACTGGCGCGCAATTATGGAAAACCCGGCAATGTACTTTGCGACGCCTCCAGTGAACTTAATTTACGCATATGATGTTGCATTAAATATTGTATTAGAAGAGGGTATGGAAAAACGTGAAGCGCGTCATATCGCATTTGGTAAAGCAATCCGTGCTGCACTGCGTTCGTACGGGATGACACCATTGGCTAATGAGGAAGTAGCAGCACCGACATTGAGCTGTATTTTATATCCTAAAGGTATTGATGATGCCAAGTTTCGAGCAAGCTTGGCAAAAAGCGGCGTTATTGTAGCGGGTTCTTTAGCCCACTTAGCAGGAAAAGCATTCCGAATCGGACATATGGGGAATACGACGGCGGAAATGCTGGAGCAGGCAATTGCTGTGATTGGTGAAGCATTGCAAGAGCAACAGCTTCAAGTCGATATCGAAAAAGCTAAAAAAGTATTCTTGCAACAATTAGAAGCAGCTACGGTACAGAGTTAAAAAGATTGCCCGGAAAGCAAAATTCGGGGGAATATTGAAAAGGGGACGGTGCAATTTATGAGCGTTCCCTTTTTATTTAGTTACTGATAGAAAATATTGTATGATAGTTTGAAATAAAAAGGGTGGGTGGCATATGAAGCAAATCATCGATCAATCCCAAAAACGGGGAAAAGCAGATTTCATTATTCAACATGCACAAATTGCAGATGTCTTTAATTTGCGGTGGCGACAAGGGGATGTTGTAGTAGCAGAAGGAAAAATTGTTGCGATTTCCGAGCCGGGTGAATTTGAAGCAGAAGAAATAATAGATGCGCACGGAAAGTATATTGTGCCGGGCTTTATTGATGCACATATTCATATTGAATCTTCTATGGTGGTGCCAAAACAGTTTAACCGAATCGTGCTTCCCCATGGTGTAACGACTGTTGTTACAGACCCGCATGAAATTGCGAATGTCGCAGGAAAAGCTGGACTGAGATTTATGCTGCAGGATATAGAAAATGTGGAAATGGATATTTATTATATGTTGCCATCCAGTGTACCGGGCACCTCTTTTGAAAACGCGGGCGCAGTGCTGACTGCAAAGGATTTAGAGGAATTTGTTCAACATAAAAGTGTACTAGGTTTGGCCGAGGTAATGGATTTTCCTGCTGTACTAAATGGGGAAAAGGAAATGCTCGCAAAGTTAATGCTTGCTCAAGAAAACGGGATGGTCATCGATGGGCACTGTGCAGGTTTAACAAGTGCACAAATACGTGGCTACCGGGCGGCCGGCATTACAACGGACCATGAATGTGTGACAGCTGAAGAAGCATTGGATCGAGTGGAGCAGGGGATGTATGTGTTGATCCGGGAAGGTTCTGCAGCCAAAAACCTTAAAGCCATTTTACCTGCTGTAACAATGGCTAATTCGCGTCGTTTTGCCTTTTGTACGGATGATAAGCATTTGGATGAACTGATAGAGCAAGGGAGCATCAATTATGCAGTGGCCCTAGCGATTTCAGAAGGAATGGACCCATTACTGGCGATTCAGCTTGCTACAATAAATGCTGCGGAATGTTATCGTTTAGTAAATAAAGGTGCTGTTGCTACAGGCTATGACGCAGATTTTATAATAATTGATGATTTAAAGACGATGAAAGCACGCGCTGTATGGAAAAATGGAAGAAAAGTTGCGGAAAGTGGAGAAATGCTTTCACCAACCCCGGAAAAATCTACTGTGGAGAGATCTATTTTACAGTCAATGCACTTAACAAAACTTACAATTGAAGATTTACGCCTACGGTTTAAAGGAAACAAGGCAAATGTTATAAAAATTGTACCAAACCAACTCATTACGAAGCGGATAGAAGTGGAAGTAGATGTAGAAAACGGACAATTTGTACCATCGATCGAAAAGGATTTATTGAAGCTAGCAGTGGTAGAGCGCCACCACCATGTTGGGACAAAAGCAGTTGCAATTGTACAGGGTATCGGTATTCAAAGCGGTGCTGTAGCGACAACGATTTCCCATGATTCACATAATGCGATTGCCGTAGGAACAAATGATGAAGATATGCTAATCGCACTTAATGCACTTCAAGAGATAGAAGGCGGACTAGTCGTAGTTAATGATGGGGAAGTGATTGCTTCTTTCAGTCTGCCAATCGCAGGTCTTATGACAGATATTCCTGCAGAACAGGCGAAGCAAAAGCTGAAAAAATTACATGAAGGACTGCATACCATTCATCCTACGCTCGATTATCATCTGTTTCTGACATTATCATTTCTGGCACTGCCGGTAATCCCTGACATTAAGCTTACCGATACAGGATTGTTTGATGTTAAAAAATTCCGGCATATTCCTGTTGAGATTTTACAGTCCGATCAATCGCATTAACCTATATAGTTCCCATAAATATTTTATTAAGGAGCATGTAAAATGGAGCAAGTCATTATTATGATTCCAGCGCTAAACCCTTTACCGGCCCTTCTGGAATTTGTCAGGAAACTGCGTGCATTGCCGATCGCTCGTATTATTGTCATTAATGATGGCAGTGAAGAAAAATATAACCGTCTGTTTGAACAATTACAGCAAGAAGGTTGCGATGTATTAACACATGACCAAAATCTAGGGAAAGGCCGCGCACTTAAAACAGGGATGGAATATATTCTAAAAACCCGACTGCGTACAAAGGGAATTATTACAGTAGGTGCACATGGTCAGCATTCGGTGTTGGATGTTGAGCAAGTGCTATCAAGTACGAAAATTTTCTCGGATGGGATTATTTTAGGGATTCGTGATTTTAAAGATTCAGACTACCCGTTCATTAGCAAACTTCAAAATCGTGCTTATTCGATGATGTTTGAACTGTTTATTCGTAAACGTTTGCTCGACATTCAAACAGGACTACGTTATATTCCAAGAAAACATCTGCCATGGCTATGTAAAGTGAATGGAGAGTCTTATCACTATGACACGAATATGCTGATAGAGGCGATAAGACGAAAAGTTCCTGTATACGAGGTGCCGATCGGTCATGCAAAGCTCCGGAAAAATTCAATCATTTACTACGATGAAGTATTGAATCCAACGAAAATTTTTCAGCAACTTTGGATAAATTTCCTACATAAAAGACAAAATACGAAATGAATCTTTTCTAATAGCGAAAACGTATAGGATTACGAGTCGCATATTTGAGGAATACTAATGTAATAGCAAGGAAAGGAGCATGAGTATGAGCGAACAATATAATTTCGAAAAAATGGTTGAAGGTCAAGACCAACATTATTCAGATAAAAAGTTTCTGCATAAATTGAAAAACTTCGGTGGAGGTTTAGGTTATAAAGCGGTGCATGCAGCGGCGACACTTTACGTTGCCCTGCGTAGCCCGGACATGCCTAAATCGAGTAAACTCATTGTTTTAGGAGCGCTGGGGTACTTCATTTTACCATTCGATTTAGTTGTCGATTTTCTCCCTTTAGTCGGTTTGACGGATGATGCATTTATTATTTTAACTGCACTTGGAAAAGTATATTTATCGATTACAGATGAGATGAAGGATGAGGCAAAAGGGTTAATCGATTCAAAGCTTGGAAGCCAGGAGAATGTAGTGAAATAAAAGAAGAAATCCCCTTTCAGCAACTACTGCAAAAGGGGATTTTCTATGTCTACTTTACGGGTTGTGCCCCATTTAATTCACGTAAGCCACGGTTAAAGATAGCTTCAATCGGCTTTTCCTCACATAACTTTAACGTTATCTTCGGATGTGTTTTTTGGAGCTGTGTAGTTATTAACTCAACAAGCAAGGGATTGTTTTTTAGTATTCCGCCATTTAAAAAAAGTGTATGGGCTATATTGGAGTAACCGGCATTTTTCAATGTCGTTGTTGCCAATAATACAAGCTCATCTGCTGCCTTTTGCATAATTTTTTGTGCAACGGTATCTTCCATTTCGACTGCCTGTTGTAAGTAGGAACTGAAGCTTGCCAATCGCGCATTTGTATAATCCGCTGAATAAATGAGATTGAACAATTCATCTGTGCTGTTAACATGATGACCAGCTAAAACAAGCTCTGTTAATAAAGTCGGTTTATTTCGCCCGTCGGCAGCGCGGAAAATTGCTTTTGCAATATGTTTTCCGATCCAGTAACCGCTTCCTTCATCGCCAATCCGATGACCCCAGCCACCGCCGCGGCTAATCCGATCATTCATAAGGCTGTAGCAAATAGCCCCTGTACCGGAAATTAGCAGGCTGACATTGTTTTTCCCGAGCCCCTTTAAAGTTGCTTCAACATCATTTTCTATAATAATTTGACCGAATGTAAAAGGGGAGCGGGCGATACTTTCTTCAATAATCTCTTCGATAATCTTTTTGTCCTGATCTGTATCAATGCCGGCAAGTGCAAATATCGCGATATCAATAAACAGACTTGGTAAATGAGCTGCTGCACTCCGGAGCAGGCCGGTAAATACATGTTGGGCATGTTCGATTCCAACAGCTTGGTAATTTGAGCCTGTGGAAGTTGCGGTAAATAGTTCACGGCCATCTGTAGAGCGAATAGTCATTATTGTTTTTGATGCACCACCATCAACGGCTAATACATAACGATTACTCATGTTCCGTCCACCCCTTTAAAATTTGTTCCAATCCATTTTCGGCCTTTAAAATTGCCTCTGTTTTTTCTCTCAGCCAATTTTCAAGATGGACAGTATCATCTTGTGCCTGGCTAAGTGATTTTCGCATTGTTGCAGGCGCAGGACCTCCCTTTAATGTACGAATATTAACGAAGTATTCCGGCTGAATGGCCTGGTAAAAAGCAATCTCATTAATTTGAAGCGTCTTTCCTGTAACTTCCACACATTTCTCATTTGCCAAATTCCATGTCAGGCTTGCAAGCGATTCTTTATTATTTGCCATCAGCTCCCGCACACAAAGGCTAACAATTTTATGTGATTGACGGAATGAAATACCTTCGGAGCGGACAAGGGAATCGGCAAGCTCTGTTACATTGGCAAAGCTGTTTTGTGCACGCTTCAGTAAATTCTCCTTATTCACATCCATCGTGAGAATCATTCCTGCAAATAGCTTATAAATTCCGACTAACCGGTCGATTGCCCGCCATAAATAAGGTTGCATATCATCTTCTGTATCGACAATATCTCCAAATGGTGTATTGTGAACCATCTGCAATACAGTAGCCGCATCCCCGACAACCGATGAGAGCAGTGAACGTGTATGCTCAATTGAAACAGGGTTGCGTTTTTGAGGCATGATGGAACTGATTTGCACATATGGACTGGCTAGCTTAAAAGCATTAAATTCCTGTGTTGCCCATAGTAAAAAGTCCTGAGATGTGCGCCCTAAATTAAGTGCGGCAAGCTGTACGATACTGGCAGCTTCTGCGATATAATCGGCACCGGCTACCGCATCCCAAGCATTTTCGATTAAATCATCAAAGGCAAGCAACTCCTGCACCCGTTCGCGGCTAATCGGAAATCCTGTAGTTGTTAAAGCAGCCGCGCCCATACTGCTTCGGTTAATCGTATTATATGCGGCCTGCATTCGTTTATAGTCCCTAGTAAGCTGGTCAATAACGGCCTTTAAATAATGGGCAAACGTTGTCGGCTGTGCTTGCTGTGTATGTGTATAGCCAATCATAATCGTCTCTACATGCTCTTCGGCAAAGACGATTAGCGATTGACGTAAATTCAAAAGTTCCTGCATGAGCGTGAGCATCTTTTTACGTAGTGTCATGCGGTAAATGGCAATTCCCATATCGTTTCTGCTGCGTCCAATATGTAAATTTCCAGAAACGTCGCCTCCGAGTTCGATTAGCTTGTTTTCAATACGGAAAAATAAATCTTCAAACTGCGGGTTATAATCACGCGTTTTATAATATTCCAAATCAAGATTTTGGATAGCTTGACCGATACGACGTGCATTTTCTGAGGTAACCAATTCCTGTTCTTCTAGCATCTTTAAATGGGCAATATGAATTTGAAGCATCGCATCCAAAAAATGCTTGCGTGCCTCATCGTAAGCGGGCTGTAAAACCATTTGACGATAACTATTGGAAGGAAATAAAATTCCTTCTTTTTCATTTATTAAATTGCGGTAATTCTGAAAGAACATGTTGAATGGGCCTCCAATCAAATGATAGAAACTACTACCTAATATTCTCATTCTACAATTATTAGAAAATTTTATCAATTCAAATAAATAAAGTGAATTAACCGGAATAAAAGAAAAAACAGCCGCCCTAAATTCAGGGCAGCTGTTGTTTTTGATCGATAACTCGCACTTTTTTTGAAGCGAAATAAGATGGCAGTACCATACCAAACAGTACAAATACGATACCGAAAATTTGTAGAAGTGTTAAGCTTTCATTTAATACAATGACGGATACTGTAATTGCTACAGGCAGCTCCATTGCACTCAAAATTGGGACAAGTGCACCACCGACTTTTGGCGCGGCAATCGAAAATAGTAAAATCGGCAAAATAATACCGAAGAGTCCGAGTGCCAGACCGAACTTCCAAAGACCGCCAGTTAATTGGCCGTTCCATACAATTTCCGGTGATAAGAAGATGAATACGATAATCAGTGACACAACAGATAAAATAAATGTACGTCCAATCGTCGTCACCCCTTCAACAGGCTGAGCGTTAAATTGCATAAATGCTGCAAAAGTAAAGGCAGCGAGTAAACCTAGTGCCCATCCTTGCCAAGCAATCTGCGATAAATCTACATCAATCACACCGGCTGCTAAAATCGTACCTACAAATAAAAATACTAATGAAATTAATTCAATACGAGTTGGCAGACGTCTTTTCAGGAAGCAGTCCATAAACAACCCAATCCATGTGAATTGGAATAGCATAACAACTGCCAATGAAGCAGGTAAATAATTAAGGGAGTGTCCGTAAACAATACCGGTAATCGCTGTACATGTTCCGGCTAAAAGCAAAGTGATAGCGCCTTTTTTTGAAAGCTTCGGTAATGTGCGTTGTGTTACTACAAAAAGTACGAGTGCGAGTAAAAATCCAACGAAATACTGGCTAGTAACAGCTTCTGACGAAGTATAGCCATGCTGCATTGCCACTTTTACAATTGTTGATAATACTCCATAACTACTAGCCGCTATTACGATTAATAGCGGGTAAATCCAGTTTTGTTTCATTTATTACTTCTTCCTATTCTAAAGCGATTTCACCATATGATGAAATGGCTCATTAATTATTGTCCAGCTTTCGGTTGTAAGGTAGCCTATTTTTTCATACAAGCGTCGTGCATCTTGTTTCTCTAGTTCCACATTTAGAGAAATTTTTTCATAGCCAAGTTCCTTGCCCTTTTGCTCGGCGAATTGTAAAAGAAGCGTACCAATGCCAAGTCCGCGTGCATTTTTTGAGACGCAAATTGTATCGATATAATATTCATCCATATGTGCTTCAATATCCAATGAAGTCTGTATTCCTTTTTTGGCTAGCTGTTGTTCAAGCTGGCGATCGAGCTTGTACCCGAGACGCCCATCATAAAGCACGACAATCCCAACTATTTCACCTTGCTGTTCCGCTACAAAAGTATTCAAATAGCTGTGTCGATTTGTCGTTTCTGTGACATACTGTTCTAAAGCAGCTAAAATTTGCGAAACTTCCTCTTCACCAGTCAAATTGTTTGCAATGTCTCCGATTGCGTCATAAATTAAAGGGGCGACAGCTTTCGCGTCATCTCGTTCTGCTTGTCGAATGGTAATATTCATTAACAATCATCTCCTTACCGAACACAGTATAACAGAAATTAAATTCATACGCGAAGAAAGCATTAGTTTCAGAATAGTATAAAGTTTTATAAATATATCTTTTCTATGGTAAATTAGTAAGAACATACAACGTCGGAGGTTAGACAATTAATGAGTCAAATAGACAAAGAATTCATCTTAGTTTATGGAGATGCATTCGTTGATTATATTGCAAATGATCAGACCAATACTTCATTTACGAAGTATTTAGGTGGCGCAACAATCAATGTTGCAGCAGGGATTAGTCGTATTGGGGCACCGTCAGCACTTATTACAATTACAGGCGATGATGAAACTTCGGAATTTTGCCGTCAGGAGATCGCAAAAGAAGGTGTGAATCTTGATTTCGCTGTATTTGATGCGAAGAAGCGTGTAAGTGGTGTATATGTGCATTTAACTGAAAAATGTGAGCGAGTATTTAAAGATTATGTCGATGAGACGCCGAATTTACAAGTAACACCTGAGCAGTTACAGGAAGAAGCATTCAAACGTGCTTCCGTTTTAAATGTTTGTTCAGGAACGATGTTTGAAGAAACCGCATTAAAAACAACACGTGCTGCAGTGGATATGGCCAAAGATAAAGGAGCGATTATCGCAATCGATGCGAATATCCGCCCGCTTCGTTGGGAATCCGAGGAAATTTGCCGTGAGACGATTACTTCATTTTTTGAAGATGCCGATATTTTAAAGCTTACCGATGAGGAATTATATTTCCTGACAGAAACAACAACAATTGAAGAAGGCCTCCAAAAGTTGGATGAGCTGTTAGTACCGATCGTGTTAATTACAGTTGGAGCTGATGGAGCATATGCTGTATTAAACGGTGAAGTAACACATGTTCCGGTTGAACAGGTAATCCCTGTAGATACGACAGGTGCTGGTGATGCATTTATGGCAGGCGTACTCCGTTATGTTCATTTCAATGGTTTACCTACAGTAACAGAAGATTTAATCAGCTGTGTCGCATTCGGCAACAAGCTGGGAGCAATGGCTGCTACTAAAGCAGGTGCGTTAACGGCACTGCCAAGCTTCGAGGAAATTAAGCATTTAATTAAATAAACTTTATATAGAGCAAGCTGTCTCCGAAGTGTTTTTACATTTTGGAGGCAGTTTTTTGTTGAGCGCAAGTTTGGGTTGCGGTTATTAGAAGAGTGAAGCCGTTTATTAGAACAACGGGTGGTGTTATTAGAAAGTGAGGGGGAATTGCGAGTGACAAGGTCTTCGTTTAAACATGAATAGAGGAGAAGGGAGGGCGTTTTAATTTTTATTAGAACAATGGTACGAGATATTAGAAGAAGTAGGAACGATATTAGAAAATACCTTAGCGATATTTGAACAATTCATCCGGATATTCGAACAATGAATGGTTATATTAGAAAATCGCGATTTTATTAGAACAAATAAAAATATATTAGAACTTCCCCCATTTTATTAGAACATCCTGACTCCACCATCCTAGCCACCACCGCCAAACGAAACCATTAGTTGACAAAATCTATATTTCGAAAGAATTAGTCGCTATTAATCAGCCAAAGTTCTTTTATAATAAGAATAAGAGGTGAGGGGGATGACCAACTTTCAATTTGCGGCCATTTTTACAGAGCGCCGTAAACAATTACAAGTGACACAAGAGGAAATTGCGCGGCATGTCGGGGTATCAAGGGCAGCTGTTTCGAAATGGGAGAAGGGGCAAAGCTATCCGGATATCGCACTATTGCCGAAGCTTGCAACATTTTTCAATATTTCAATTGATGCACTGCTCGGTTATGAGCCTCAATTGACGGATGAACGGATTTTGAAAATGTATGCGGAATTAGCAAAGCGCTTTTCAAAGGAGCCATTTGCTGAAGTGGACGCAACAATTGATCAACTCATTGAAGAATATTATAGTTGTTTCCCGTTTTTACTGAAGATGGCGCAGCTTTACGTCAATTACTATAATCTTGCACAGAATAAAGAAGCCGCTGCGGACAAAATACAGGAACTCTGTAAACGTGTAAAGGAGTTCAGCGGAAATTACCGGCTGAAAAACGAGGCGAATTTACTTGAGGCATATACGTATATTTTAAGAGGAGAACCTCAGCATGTACTCGAATTATTAGGAGAAGATGCTGTAGTTCAGCTTGGTACTGAACAGCTTATCGCTACGGCACAAACGATGCTGGGCAATATAGAAAAGGCGAAGGAAATTCACCAGGTCAACATGTATCAGCATTTGCTGTATATGATTACGAATGCGAATGAAGCACTTGGATTGGAAATAGGAAATGTATCTTATTTCGAACAGTCGGTCAGCCGAATTGAAACGATAATAGACACTTTTCATTTAAATAAACTGAATATACACAACACACTGCTGTTTTATATAAAGGCAGCGAGCGGATATGCAACACAAAATAATATAGAAGAAGCAATTCGCTGTATTGAGCGCTATGTAAAAATTTGTACACAAATCAAATTTCCATTTCAAATTACAGGGGATGATTATTTCTACTTGCTGGATGGCTGGATCGCAAAGGAAGTTATGCTGAGCACGCAAACACCACGTGATGAAGAAACAATCAAAAAATCAATTTATGAAAGCATTGCCCAAAACCCGATGTTGGCAAGTGTGCAAAACGATACGCGCTATAAAAGTTTACTTGTCAATTTAAAACATCATTTAAAAATTTAAGGGGGATTTATAATGGATCAATTATCGAATATTCCTTGGGGACTTATTGCGCCGTTATTAGTATTGCAATTGGTGCTTGGGGCGGTTGCCATAGTGGATATTGTACGCAGTTATGAGACGCGCGGCCCGAAATGGGTATGGGTGCTCGTATCACTCTTTGTTAATACACTCGGACCGATCGCCTACTTTCTATTCGGACGGAAAAGCCAATGATCTGTATTGAAGTGAAGGGACTCACAAAGCGGTTTGGCGCAAAAAAAGTAGTAGATGATTTATCATTCACATTACCGATGCATACATCAACCGCGCTGATCGGTCCGAATGGCGCGGGGAAAACGACGGCCCTTTCGATGCTTTCCAATATATTGGAGCCGACAAGCGGCAAAATCATGATGCCGGATGTAAAGGATATACGCAGTGCAATCGGCTTTTTACCCCAATATCCCCAGTACTATTCCTGGCTGACTGCACTTGAATATATGGAGATGGTGGCAAATTTAAGCGGTCTTGAAAAACGCTCATTAAGAAGTGAATGTAAAAAGATGCTGGAATTTGTGGGCTTGCATGATGCGATGAACAAAAAGACCGAGACTTTTTCAGGAGGAATGAAGCAGCGCTTAGGTATTGCCCAGGCAATAGTTCATAAACCAAAACTTCTATTGCTGGATGAACCAGTATCCGCACTTGATCCGGTTGGACGTCGGGAAGTGATGAACTTGTTAAAGGAAGTGCAGCAGCAAACGACGATTTTGTACTCAACGCATATTTTAAATGATGCAGAGGAAATGACCGATCAGCTGCTGTTTTTACGAGACGGTAAACTTGTCGAGCAAGGTTCATTAACAGAGGTGAAGCAAAAGTTTGAGGAACCGCGTTATAAAATTACATTCAAGCATGCGGATGAGGCGATTCAATTTGCGAGTCAGTCTACATTAGGAGCTGTAGCTAATGGTATAGCAGCATATGTGGAAGTTATAGATGAACGTCCATCGATGCAACAGCTGCTTCAGCAATTGGCGGCCTCACCACTTGAAGTTGTAAAAGTAGAGCGGGAAACGGCAAGCCTGGAGGAAATCTTTATGAAGGTGGCGGGAAAGCATGCAGCAATTTAAGGCATTACTTTTAAAAGAATGGCGTGAAAGTGTTCGTAGCTTTAAAATTATATGGATTCCGCTCGTTTTTGTATTGCTCGGAATTAGTGATCCGCTCATGAATTACTTTATGGAAGATATTTTGCAGGCGGTTGGCAATATGCCCGATGGATTTATGATGACAATGCCTGAACTTCAGCCTGCTGATCTGCTTATGGCATCAACCGGGCAATTTCAATCAATTGGACTGCTTGTATTAATTACTGCCTTTATCGGTTCCGTGAGCCGTGAACGTCAGAATGGTACTGCGACACTTCTTTATGTACGCCCAATGTCTTTTACTGCGTTGTTTTTCAGTAAATGGATTGTTGCAAGCATGATTGCTATTCTCAGCGCATTGGCGGGATATGCGGGGAGTATGTATTATACAGTACTGCTTTACGGGACTGTTGATTTATCAAAATTTTTAGCAATGCTCGGTACGTATTGTGTTTGGCTGATGCTAGTTATGGCGCTTACTGTTGCGATGAGTGCAGCCTTCCAAACATCGGTCGCTGCTGCGATTACAATTATTCTCATCCCAGTCGGTTTGCTTATTGATACATTAATCGGCAGCTTTTGGAGTGTGACACCTTGGAAGCTTGCACAATACGGAACAGGCCTTCTGACAGATAGCGTATTAATGGAAAATTATTGGTATACTTTATTAGTTGTCCTCATCTTAATTTTTGCCATCGTACTGCTTGGCATTAAAATGAGCAAGAACAATATTCGTTATTTAAAAGTATAAATGGTAAGCAGAAATCGTTGTTTTACAATTGATTTCTGCTTTTTTGTATTAACTTTCAAGAAAATTGGTAATATAATGAAGATTAAATGTCTTTTCAAATGGTTATGAAGGTGGACTAGCATTTTTAATACTAATATAAAGTGATCCATTTTCTAAAATTTGCGCATAATAAACTTTATCGATCTCGTGGATATTTTTCTTTGCTAATTTTTTTCTGAGCCAGTCTTCAGTAAGCTGAAGATCCGTTAAGTTTTTTTGAATAATTTTCCCGTCCGAAATCAATTCCAGAGGAAAGTATTGCGGGGCAGGGGCAGACACTGATACGTCTTCTTTTGTTGCAGTCCGGGCAAGCGGCTTTTTCAGGACACTTAATTCTCCATTTGTTTCAAAAACGGCATATAGTACTTCATCAAATGAGAAAATGCTCTGTTCACGCAACAGCATAGCGAGCTCGTCCGGATGAAGCCGTGCTTTTCTCAATTCATTATTTAATATGACACCGTTATTGATGACAATCGACGGTTTATCGTCAAAAAGGATACGTGCTTTTGAAGATCTGAATGAAATATAACTAACGATAATTGTTAATGCAGCCCACACGATTAAAGAAACCATGCCATCTAAAAAAGGGGTTTCCACTTGAGTCGAGACTTCGGCAGCAATCGAACCAAAAGTGATCCCCGTGACATAATGGAAGAAAGTGAGCTGACTCACTTGCTTTTTACCGATGATGCGGGCGAGTATTAATATCGCGAAAAAGGAAAAGCTTGCACGTAAAATCATTTCGCCAAGGTTCAGTTCTATGATAATCCCTCCTTATAAAGGGTAGTATGAATAAAATGCGATAATCTATGCACCCTTAATGCATTCAATACGAGAGGCAAAATTGAGGGGTATTTTTATAAAATTAGCGAGTTGCTGAATTAAAAATTATGAGTAATGTATTGATCTAGCAGAAAGAATGTGAAAAAATGTCGACTACAACAGTAAAACAATCAAACCCTGTCTATCCTATTATGGTCTCCATTGGGGTATGTCACTTAATTAATGATACGATGCAGGCGGTTATACCGGCAATGTTCCCATTATTAGAGCGCGACTTAGGACTGACGTTTACGCAACTTGGAATGATTTCATTTGTCCTGAATATGTTCGCTAGCCTGCTGCAGCCGGCCGTCGGATTTATGACAGATAAGAAACCATTCCCGTATGCATTGCCGCTTGGGATGGTGAGCTCTTTTATCGGGCTGACAATGCTCATATTGGCAGGCGAATACTGGATGATTTTAGTGTCGGTTCTATTCTTGGGGCTTGGTTCAGCCATTTTCCACCCCGAAGGCTCACGTGTATCGTTTATGGCGGCAGGCAATAAGCGCGGCTTAGCTCAGTCCATTTACCAGGTAGGGGGGAATAGCGGACAGGCATTAGCTCCATTGCTAAGCGCATTTATCATTTTGCCATTTGGGATGTACGGGGTTTCCGTTATTCTTATTTTTACATCGATCGGCATCTTTTTATTAACGAAAATATCGATGTGGTATAAACGTCAGCTCGAAGCGGAAAAGAGATCGAAAATCAAAAAAATGCTGGTTTCGTCCTTGCCGCCTTTAACGAAAAAGCAAGTTGGAATGGCTTTACTTGTGCTGCTGTTCATTATATTTGCCCGTTCGTTTTACGTTACGAATATAACAAGTTTCTATGTCTTTTATTTATCGGAACAATATGGGATGAGTGTTGAGCGCGGTCAGCTGTTTATCTTTATATTCATGGCAGTTGGGGTTGTAGGCACTTTTTTTGGTGGTCCATTATCAGATCGCTTCGGCCGAAAAAATGTTATATTGCTGTCGGTAATCGCACCGATTCCATTTTGTTTAGCACTGCCGTTTGTTCCTTTGCCTGCTGTATTGGTATTACTTATTATTATCGGATTGCTGATTATGGTTAGCTTTACCGTCACGGTTGTTTATGCACAGGAACTTGTCCCATCGAAAATTGGGACAATGGCAGGTTTAACAGTCGGAGTTGCCTTTGGGATGGGGGCAATTGGATCGATTGTTATCGGGATGCTCATAGACAAAATGGGCATTCATTTCACAATGAATGCTGTGTCGGTACTGACATTATTATTGCTCGTAGCGTTTTTACTGCCACGCGATCGAGTAGGGGATTAGGGAAATAAAAAGAACTTCGGATTTTATTGTCCGAAGTTCTTTTTTAATAATCCTCCACCAAAATATACGTCATTCTCACCGGCCCGTGTACGCCGACAACTAAGTTCATTTCGATATCTGCGGAGTTGCTTGGTCCTGTAATAAAATTAACACAGGACGAGACATGTGACTGCTCTCGTAAAAACTGGGCAGCTTGTGTCATGCGGGGAACGATGCTGCTTTTCGGTATAATGGCAATAGAATTTTCAGGTAAAAATGAAAGCGTCCGGCCGACTTCCGGTGATGCTTGAAGCATAATTGTGCCGGATTCCGCTAATGTCACGTTGCTGATTACGACACCGACATTGGCCTGTTCAGCAAAATCGATATTTTCCTTACCGTTTGCAGATTGCCACTTTAAATGTTCAAATTGCTCGAAAACCGGTAACACATTCAATACTCCAAACCGCGGATCATTGCTGTAAAGTACTCGCCCACCACCATAGTCTACAATTGTTTCATTTAATATTTCAGGCAGTTGCTGCTTTGTGCATTTCTTTAATGTAGTGTGGATGTTCAAACATTGTTCTCTCAACACTTCGATAAGTTCTTCCATCGAAGCATCCTTCAATACTTCGTGTTGAGGGAGATGCTTCCAGTTTCGCTCCGGTTTGGTTAAAGAAGGAGTGGATCTGCCGAGACGAGCAGCGACTGACTGTAAAAACGATTCTCGATTTTGAATCATTTGGGATTGCCTCCTTTGTTATACTGTTCAAACCAGTCACGGAAACGCTCTTTTTGTAATGATGGAAAATCGCGATACGCTGTCCAGTTTTTCAACGGACCAGGACCATTAGTAATTTTCTCGTTCTTCGTGAACGGCTTCATAACCGTTGAGGCTACTTTAGTACCTAGCTTATAGATTGATTGCGATGAAGTTCCCATTCCAAATGCCTGCATCAGTAGACTTTCACTAATCGGAGCACGGCCTTCTCGTTCAACGATCACTTCCCGATGCTTATGAAGCAATTGGTGTAGCGGAATTTTCACTGGGCATACATCTGTGCATGCACCACATAAAGTGGAAGCGTAAGGCAGCTCTTTATAATAATCATATCCTCCTAATAACGGTGATAATACCGCCCCAATAGGACCCGAATAGATGGAACCGTACGTATGGCCGCCAACATGGCGATAAACAGGGCATGTGTTAATACAGGCAGCACAACGGATGCATTGTAAAATTGACTGAAATTCGCCGCCTAAAATCGAAGAGCGTCCATTGTCCACAATGACTAAATGGAATTCTTCCGGACCATCGACTTCAAGCGCTTCTTTTATGCCTGTCAAGACGGTAATATAGCTCGTCAGCTTCTGGCCAACTGCACTGCGTGTTAGCATACCGACGAGTACTTCCATTTCTTCAAATGTTGGTACTAAACGCTCCATCCCCATGACGGAAATTTGTGTTTTCGGCAAGGCTGTTACAAGATCCGCATTGCCTTCATTTGTTACTAAACAAACAGAACCCGTTTCAGCAACGGCAAAATTGCAGCCCGTAATACCTATATCCGCCGTTAAGTAATGTTCGCGTAAAACTTTGCGGGCATGCAGTGCAAGTTCTTCAGGTTGAGAGGAAGCTGTATAACCAATTTTTTGTTCAAATACTTCACGTATCTGATCTTTGTTTTTATGAAGTGCCGGTGTCACGATATGGGAAGGCGGGTCATGGTCATCAAGCTGTAAAATATATTCGCCTAAATCCGTTTCAATCACTTCACATCCAAGTTGTTCCAAGTGTGAGTTTAAATTGATTTCTTCCGTTACCATCGATTTTGCTTTCACAATTTTTTTAGCATTTTTCTGTTTGGCAATTGTTGAAATGTATTCAGTAGCTTCTTCAGCAGTTTGTGCAAAAAATACATGGCCGCCTCGCGCTTCGACGTTTGTACTCAATTCATATAAATAGTAATCGAGATTTTCCAGTACATGCTGCCGGATTTCTTCTCCATGATTGCGCCATTCTTCCCAGTTTAAAGAATCTACAGCGGCGCTTCGTCTCGTTTGAAAACGGTGCTGTGCGCCGGCTACGGCACCACGCATAAAATCATTTTCCAAGTTGGACGAAAGGCGTTCATTAAATTTTTGCTGACTGATTTTCATCGCCATTTGATACACATCCTCCTCTCTATTAACGGCTATTCAATATTTCTGCGATATGCATTGTTTTAATGTCAATGTTTTTCCGGTCAATCCGTCCGCCGATATTCATAAGACAGCCTGCATCAGCCCCGATTAAGTAGTGGACAGCAATCTGCTCAGCAGAAGCAATCTTTTCATCTACCATTTGTTCAGATATTTGGCCCATTTTAATAGAAAATGTCCCGCCAAAACCGCAGCAATTTTCTTTTAAAGGCATTTCCAGCAATTCAAGGCCTTCTACATGCTGGAGCAATGTGAGGGGAGCTTTCTGTACTTTCAATAAGCGCGTCATATGACAGGAAGGGTGATAAGTAGCCGTTCCGTTTAGTTTTGCTCCGACATTTTCAATTTTAAGTACATCGACAATAAATTGTGTCAGTTCATATGTTTTGTCTGCGATTCGTTGTGCTTTTTCATGCCAAAGCGGCTCATCTTTAAAAATATGAACATATTCTTTTAGCATGTAAGCACAAGAACCTGATGGACAGACGATGACTTCTGCGTCTTCAAATACTTGAATTGTATTTTTCATCGTTTCTTTAGAGGCTTTTACATAGCCACTATTATAGGCTGGTTGACCGCAACAAGTTTGGCCTTTTGGAAAGCTTACTGTACAACCTAAGCGTTCCAACAACTCAACCGTGTTTTTCCCGATATTACTTTGAACCATATCGACTAAACATGTAGCGAATAATGATACATTCATCCAATCCCCCCTGTTCCATTAAATTTACAACTTTCTGATAATTAAGTCAACAGGTCATCTGATGACTTTGTAAATTAGTATTTAAAGAGAATTATATTGAATTAAAACATTATTTGTCGAAAAGTAATGATTCGACTGTTTCAAGATGTTTTGCCATCGCTTGTTTAGCTTGTACATCATCTGCATTTACTAAAGCGCTATAAATAGCGGTATGTTCCTCATGCAAATTGTATAAAGCCGTATGATCAGTAGTGGATAAAATGGAACGGGTATGCTGGATTTGCTGTGCAATCGGCTTTGAAACACTTTGTAGCATCGAAACGAGTAAAGGGTTGTCCGCTGCTTCAGCGATGATTGCATGAAAGCGCATATCGGCGTTACTGCTTGTCTCAGGATCGATCAAGGCATCGTTCATTTTGATGAGCGCTTCTTTTAATTGTTCAAGGTGACGAGCCGTTCTGCGCTTTGCGGCATTTCGAATTAAACCTAATTCTAGAATTTTTCGTACTTCAAATATTTGTTGTAAATCCTGCTGTGAAAAGGAGGCATATGTAGGAATGTTCAATGAAATATCCTGGGCCGTTACTTTGCGGATATAAGTTCCTTCTCCTTGGCGGATTTCGATAATACCGCGAGCCTGAAGAGCTGTTAAAGCTTCACGAATAGCAGAGCGGCCAACTTCAAAGTTTTTTGCAAGCTGTTCAACAGAATCCAGTTTATCGCCAGGTGAAATTTCCCCGTTCGTAATTTTTTGTTCTATAATAGCGGCTATTTGTTCATATAGTTTTTTTGTTTTAGGCACTTCAAATTTCATATTAATAATCCTTCCTATTTATAAATTCTAAAAAAAAGCTGCTCCAATAACTTGGAAACAGCTTTCGTATTAAGGTTTTAGTGATGTAAAGCGATCTTTAGGAAGAATTTCAGGGTTGTTAACAGTACCTTCTGTTATATCAGCTTCTAAAAGCTTCCCGTTATAATTAAACTTGAATATACCATTATCGAAGTCTGTCCCAATTTCCTTAAAGAAAATTCCTTCAAGTGCCACAATTTTAGGGCATGTAAACACGACTTTATAATAATCATTTTCCTGGATTATATAAGCACGAACACCTTTTTCGTATACATCGATCAGTTCATCCTCAGAAGGACGCTTTACCGATACTATATGAAAATCGACGAATGGTACTTCTTTTAAGAGAACATTCAAGAAAGAACCTTTTGTGATTTCCTCCCAGCGGCTTTGGGCACTCTGACCCACGATGATTTGGGTAATGTTAAAGTCCATTGCAATTTCTGTAATGACTTTATGGAATGGACGCTTTTCATTATCCTTAATAATAAACTGTTCTACTTCCAACTCATCTGTCAGTTCTTTCCACTGCTCGATATAGCCGGATTTTTCCGCATCAAATGCATCAATTGGCTTTGAATCAACAGTCAACACATATAATGGGCAGTCAAGTAATGTAGCAAGCTTGTGTCCTCGGCGAATTAAACGCTCACCATTTTGTCCGTAATATACACAAACCAAAATACTTTCGTCTAATCGGCCTTTAACATGTTTCATTTTAGTTCGCACCTCTTTTTCTTATCCTATAATAATGAATTAAATCCGAATATATTTTGAGAAACTAAGCATAATTGAGATAAAACGAAGGCTATTACAGTGCAATGCACTCATCATTATTGTATACTTATTTCTATGATGCATATTTATATTCAGTAAATTTTATGTTATATTTTTGCTTTTGTAATTTTTATTAAATTACTGTTGTTGGAAAATATATTCCCCATATGCCACATTATTATGAAGATAGTTATATAGATAGTCAAGTGTGATTGTTCGAATGCCGAACTTTACATATTTTTATTGGCTCACTCGGTTAGGAGGTTATCGCTTTTGGTTGTTGCTTTTTCGATTATGCTCCCATTTCTTGCTGCAGCATTAATCCCATTAATATACAGGAAATTTAAGAATATCCATTTAGGCTGGTTCGTTTTACTTGTTCCTGTTGCTTTATTTTCGCTTTTAGCTACATATATCCCTCGAATTGCCAATGGTGAAGTATTCATTAGGACATTTGAGTGGATCCCCACTTTCGGTATTAATATTACTACTTATTTAGACGGCTTGAGTATGATTTTTAGCTTACTCATTACTGGGGTAGGCAGTTTAGTAATACTTTACTCAATTTTCTATTTATCAACGAAAGAATCATTACACCATTTCTATTGCTATTTACTATTATTTATGGGCGCGATGTTAGGCGTCGTCTTTTCAGATAACTTAATGGTGCTTTATGTATTTTGGGAATTAACGAGTGTATCGTCATTCCTATTAATCGCATTTTGGCATCATCGTAAAGCATCTCGTGCAGGCGCACGAAAAGCAATGACCATTACGGTTTCTGGTGGTGTTGCGATGCTGGCTGGTTTTTTAATGTTATATGTTGCATCAGGAACGTTTAGTATTCGCGAAATTATTGCGAATTTGGATGTCGTTCAATCGAGCGTTTATTTTGTACCGGCAATGTGTCTTGTACTTTTAGGTGCGTTTACGAAGTCGGCACAGTTCCCGTTCCATATTTGGTTGCCGGATGCAATGGAGGCACCGACACCTGTTTCCGCTTATTTACACTCTGCAACGATGGTAAAAGCGGGTATTTACTTAGTAGCTCGTACAACACCGATTTTTGGCGGGCACGAGGTATGGTTTTGGGCAGTGAGCGGGGTAGGTCTTCTTACATTATTCTGGGGCTCCTTCAATGCGGTCCGCCAGTATGATTTAAAGGCATTGCTAGCATACTCCACAATTAGTCAGCTTGGACTGATTATGTCTTTATTCGGTCTTGGTTCAGCAGCACTGCATTTTGGTTATTCAACACAGTCGGTAATTTATACGCAGGCTACATTTGCTGCATTATTCCATTTAATCAACCACTCGACATTTAAAGGCGCGCTCTTTATGATGGTCGGAATAGTCGACCATGAAGTAGGAACACGCGATATTCGTCGATTAGGCGGATTGATGTCGTTAATGCCGTTTACATTCACGATTGCCGTAATCGGAAGTGCCTCAATGGCAGGGTTACCACCATTCAATGGCTTTTTAAGTAAGGAAATGTTCTTTACAGCTACATTAAAAATTACACAGCTTGATATTTTCTCACTTGATAGCATCGGTCTTTTATTCCCGATTATCGCTTGGGTGGCCAGTGTATTTACGTTTATTTACTGTGTCATTATCGTTATGCGTACATTCTTCGGGAAAATACAGCCGGATCGTTTGGAAAAGCCGCCACATGAAGCGCCGTTTGGTATGTTAATTTCACCATTTATTTTAGTTGCCTTCGTTATTGGAATTTTTATATTCCCGAATGTTTTGGGACATTATATTTTAAGTCCGGCGATGGCAAGCATTTACCCAATGTTCCCATCTGTAGAGGAAATGACGCCTCATATCGCAGCATGGCATGGTTATATAAATACGGAACTTATTATGACGTTTGGTGTCATTGTTGTAGGGGTTTTCTTATACCGTACATTAAAAAAATGGCGTCCTGTCTATCTGTGGATACCGCAAAGCTTTACGCTAAATGCGATTTATGAACGTGTGATTAATTCAAGTGAGAGTGTATCAGGACGTGTAACAAACCGTTATATGAACGGTAATTTAACGTATTATTTCGTTTATATCTATGTATTTTTTGTAACGCTACTGGCAGGGTATATGATTTATGCGGAAGTATTCAGCTGGAATCCTTCGAAAGACTCGGTGATTGAGCCATATGAATTAGTTCTTGTATTCGTTATGATTGCGGCTGCAATTGCGATTATTTTTGCAAAGCAGCGTATTACAGTCGTGCTGTTGAATGGAGTACTCGGGTATTCTGTTGCCTTTTTCTTCGTAGTATTTAGAGCTCCTGATTTGGCGCTGACGCAGCTTGTCGTTGAATCGGTTACAACAGCACTGTTTTTACTATCATTCAAATATTTACCGAAGCTTAAAAATGAGTATATTTCGAAAAGCTGGCGTTTTGCAAAGGTGACAATTTCGGTTGCGGTCGGTGCAACCGTGACACTGATTGGATTAGCTGTAATGAATTACGATCGTTTTGAACCAATCTCGAAATACTTTGAGGACTCGTATGATCTGGCAGGCGGGAAAAATATCGTCAACACGATATTAGGCGATTTCCGTGCATTTGATACGATGCTTGAAGTAGTTGTACTTTTCATTGCAGGTCTAGGCGTCTACACACTTATTAAGCTTAAGGCGAAAAAGGGGGATGGAGACGTTGAAAGTAAATGATGTTATTTTAAAATCAGTTGTACGAGGCGTTGTTTTCATCGTCTTTACGCTTGGTATGTATTTATTTTTTGCAGGACATAATGCTCCAGGCGGAGGATTCATCGGCGGGTTAGTGCTTGGCTCGGGGATTGTCCTGTTATATTTGACGTACGATATTGAAACGGTGCATAAGGGGATGCCGTTCGACTTTAAAAAAGTGGCGGCAATCGGTGTATTGCTGGCGACCGGTTCGGCCATTGCCTCGATTTTCTTTGACGTACCATTTTTAACACAGACAGCTGGCTATTATAATCTCCCGTTAATAGGAGAAAAGCATTTGTCCACTGTTACGATTTTTGAAGCAGGTGTCGCATTGACGGTTGTCGGTACGCTCGTAACGATTATTTTAAATATAAGTGAGGATGATTAGTATGGAATCATTAATGATTGTACTTGTCGGCATTCTAGTCGCAGTCGCTACTTATTTAATCCTCTCTCGTAGTGTCATACGTGTGATTGTCGGCACCGCCATTTTATCTCATGCCGTTCATTTATTGTTATTGACGGTCGGCGGGTTAAAAAAAGGGAGTGTGCCGCTATTAGGTCAGGCGGCTGCACCATATACCGACGCTTTGCCACAAGCATTGATTTTAACAGCAATCGTTATTAGTTTTGCTGTTACGGCCTTTTTACTCGTACTGGCTTATCGAATGTATTTAATGAACGGAACCGATGATCTAGGGGAACTTGGAGGGTCATCAGATGAATAATATAATTGTTTTACCAATGATCGTGCCGATTATAACGGCCGCATTGTTAGTATTTTTAAATAATAATATTAAACTTCAGCGGGTTGTAAGTTTAGTGACAATGATTTTCGTAGTGGGGACTTCTGTTGTCCTGCTGCAGCTTATTCAGACAGAAGGTATTATGCGTATAGACTTTAGTGGCTGGGCACCGCCGTTCGGTATTTTATTTGTTGCCGATTCGTTTTCGGTACTCCTTGTTTTAACGGCAAGTCTTGTTACGATGTTCTGTTTAATTTATGCCTTTTCCACAATCGGCGAGCGTCATGAAAAAATGTACTTCTATCCGTTTGTATTATTCTTACTAGCAGGTGTAAACGGATCGTTTTTAACAGGCGATATTTTCAATTTATTCGTTTGTTTTGAAGTAATGCTTCTTGCGTCATACGTCCTTGTTGCTCTTGGCGGTGGAAAGATACAGCTGCGCGAGTCAATCAAGTATGTGCTCATTAATGTTGTCGCATCCTGGATTTTCCTCGTTGCACTGGCATTCTTGTATGGAACGCTAAAGACGCTTAATATGGCGCATATTGCACAGCGTGTTGCAGAAGCCGGTCAAGACCCGTTATTAACGGTTGTCGCACTTGTTTTCCTAATTGTTTTTGCTTTAAAAGGAGGCTTGCTGCTGTTCTTTTGGCTGCCTGGTTCATACAGTGTGCCGCCAACAGCAGTACAGGCATTATTTGCGGCATTGTTAACAAAAGTCGGCATGTATGCATTGTTCCGTACGTTCACGCTCATGTTCCCGTTACAGCCGGAAATTACGCATACGGCCATCGGTGTGATGGCAGGGCTGACGATTATAGCGGGTTGTATGGGCGCATTTTCCGGACGAGATGTTCGGACAATTGCTACTTATAACGTCATCATTAGTGTTGGCTTTATACTGGTGGCACTTGCGATTGGAACAGAATCCGCAATGGCAGGAGCGGTCTATTATTTAATCCACGACATGCTCGGTAAGGCGTTACTGTTTTTACTTATTGGAACAATGGTGCTATTAACAGGGGAAATTGTCGTAAAAAATATGAATGGTTTAATTCGAATTTATCCATTATTCGGCTGGCTGTTCTTTATTATGATGTGTGCACTTGTCGGAATTCCGCCGTTAAGCGGATTTATCGGGAAAGTATTGATTGGCCAGGGTGCTGTTGAAGCAGAGGCCTATATTTTATTGGCATTGGCATTTGGCTCGAGTATCATCGTACTCTATTCATTATTGCGTATTTTCCTTGCTTCATTTTTTGGAGAAACATCGATTAATGAAGAGGACAAAATTCGGATGCCACGTGGTGCGATGGTATCGTTCATACTATTGACGATTTGTATCGTTGGCTTGGGAGTTGGCGCAGAAGGGCTGGCGGTCTATGTTAATGATGCAGCATACACATTATCAAACCCTGCTGTTTACATTGATGCGGTTTTAAATACGAATAAATAAAGGAGGGTGAGCACTTGTTAGGTCAATTTATTATTAATTTATTTATTGCGGCGCTTTGGTTTTTGTTAAAGGATGATCCAACTGCAGACTTTACGACATTTATGTCAGGATTTTTAGTTGGAACATTGATTTTATATGCTATGCACCGATTTTTCGGAACACAGTTTTACTTGCGTCGTGTATTAAAGATTATTAAGCTCATCCTAATATTTATTCGAGAGCTGCTTTCATCAAGTGTTTCTGTATTAAAACAAGTGCTAGATCCACAGATGAATTTTACACCAGGTATTTTCACTTATGAAACAAAATTAGAAGGAGACTACCAAGTAACGACATTGGCCCTGTTATTAACGTTAACTCCGGGTTCTGTTGTAATGGAAGTCTCAGAAGATAACAGTACGTTTTATATTCACGCGATGGATATAGAAGAATCGAAAGAAACGGTACTCCGTTCAATCGGCAAGTTTGAACGTGCCATTTTGGAGGTGACACAATGATCGATTTGATTCTTAAGGCGGCACTTGTTCTATTTATGGTGGCAATCGGTCTATCCTTATTTCGTGTGATAAAGGGGCCGTCACTGCCTGACCGTGCAATCGCTCTTGATACAATTGGTGTTAATTTAATTTCTGCGATCGCCATCGTGTCAATTGTTTTAAAAACAAAGGCATTTTTAGAAGCCATTTTAATATTAGGGATTTTAGCATTTATCGGAACGATTGCATTCTCGAAATATATCGAAAGAGGTGTCATTGTTGAACGTAAATCAGCTGATTGAATTAATGGCGGCACTTCTTATTTTGTTAGGAGCAATTGTGAGTGTCATTAGCGCATTCGGCATGATCCGTTTACCAGATGTGTACACACGCTCACATGCTGCAACGAAAAGTGCGACACTCTCTGTATTGCTTTGTTTGTTCGGTGGGTTCATTTACTTTTGGATCCATGATGGCTATGTGAGTATTCGCCTCATTTTAGGGATTATCTTCGTATTTATTACAGCACCAGTTTCCGGGCATTTAGTCTGTCGCGCGGCATATCGTTCACGCGTACCGCTAGCTGAAGGTTCTGGAGACGATGCATTAAATGAAATCTTGTTTGGCGAAGAAAATTTGCAAGTGAAAGAAGAAGTAGAAGCTACATTGAAAGAAATTAAATAATGAATGGAAAAGCATTTTAAAAGTGATGGCATGTCACTTTTAGAATGCTTTTTTTAGTGGATAAAAAAGAAAGAGGTGTGGATAACTTGTAGATAAAGTTTTGTAAATATCAATAGAAAAGGAGCGGTTTAATATTTTTTGCGAAAGATTAATACGTAAAGTTAAAATTATTCCTTTTTTATATGAAATGGCTACGTTTATTGTAGAAAAATGTGACATTTTATAGAACAAATGAATATATATTCGAATATTTTTTTAATATCTTGTTCTAAAATAGAATTTCAAGATATTAATATGTGGATAAGTGGATTGCAACCTGTTGAAAAATCGTGATTAAATTGTGGATAATTGACGTTAATGTGTATAACTTTGTGGATAAATAGTATATGTGGATAATATTTCTCGATTTATTGACAAATAAGCTCGTTTTTTATATAGTACATTACAACACTAATGTACTGGATAACTTTGAAAGGAGGATCCCTTTGATTTTTAATACACAAAGTACAATGCCTATTTATATGCAAGTAGCGGAATGGATCGAAAATGAGATATTGGCCGATCGGCTGCTACCGGAAGGGAAAGTTTATTCCCAATATCAGCTTGCTGAAATTTTTAATATTAATCCGGCAACTGCCGGAAAAGGCCTGACAATTTTAGTTGAAAAAGAAATTCTATATAAAAAGAGAGGGCTTGGAATGTTTGTGGTCGGGGATGCAAAATATCGTATCTTAACAACAAGACGAAGTGATACATTGACGAAGATGGCAAAGGAAATCGTAGAAGAGGCAAAACGTTTAGGCGTGATGGATGAAGATTTGATTGAGTTGATCAAACATATTCAAAAGGAGGGGTGAGCGAATGATTGTATGCGAACAAGTGGAAAAACGATACGGCAGGAAAACGATTTTGACACAGTTATCTTTTGAAATTACAGAGCCGAAAATTATTGGGCTGATTGGGCGCAATGGTGTTGGCAAGTCGACATTGCTGAAAATACTGGCAGGTCATGTAAAAACATCGGCTGGGAAAACAGAAGTTATTGGTAAAAGACCATTTCAAAACTTAACGGTTGCCGCGAATACGATATTTATCGAAGATGGAATAACATTTCCGTCTGTGATGAATTTAGAGGAAATTTTGAAGTCGGGTGAAAAATTCTATAAAAACTTTGCAACGGATTTAGCGTTTGAACTATTGAAGTTTAGCCGCATATCCGACAAAAATCACCACCACTATCTTTCAAAGGGTCAAAAAGCGGTGTTCAATTTAATTTACGGCATTGCTAGCCGCTGTGCGATTACTTTGCTGGATGAGCCAATGAACGGCATGGACGAGACAATCCGTGATGATATGTACCGCATCATTTTAAAGGATTTCCTGGCGTATCCGCGTATTATGATCATTTCAAGCCATTATTTAAATGAAATGGAGCATTTAATTGAAGAAATTTTGCTGTTGCATGAAGGCAAAGTCGAGTTATTCGCTCCTGTTGAAGAAGTGCAGAGTCTTGCCATCAAGCTTGTAGGGCAAAAAGAGAATGTGGAGCCGGCTTTAAAAGCGTATGAAGTACTTGCGACATATGAAAACGGCCCAATTTTCGAAGCAATTGTTAAAAACAGTGAGTTGCCATTACCTGAAGGAGTAAGAATGCAAAATCTATCGGCAAGTGATGTATGCAAAGTGTTGACGACATCGAAAGGGGGTTCCGTTGATGACATCTATCGTAACAGTAAGTCCAATGCGTAATATTTATGAGCAGGTGAAGTGGAAATGTAAGGCGTACAGTTCAATGTTCAGTACGGTGCTGATTGTATATATTTTAATGGGGTTACTTTCAGGTGGTATGAGCGGCTCGTTAGGAACAGGAACCAGTTTTGTGAATTATGAAGAGCAATTCTATTCACTGGACGGATTTTTTATCTATACAATCATGCTAATGCTGATTTTAGGATGGATGCTCGCTTCAAAGCAGCTTTCCCGGCAAAACTACTCGATTGTAACGACAAATCTGACGGAAGTTGTATCAACCGGAATATTCCTTATAGTATTATGTGTTTTTACACTTGCAGCTGCGGTTAGTACTTTAACGATTTCCGTTTTAATCAATCTGTTGAGTACAGGAGATCAAAGTTTGTATTACGACTCTAATATTTCATTTATTGCAATTATCGGTTTTATTGTTTGTACATTACTCGCTGCATCAGTCGGCTATTTTTTGCATGCCGTGTTCAATTTCTCAAAGATTGCTTTTATCATACTCGCTGTCGGTATGTTCTTACTAATTCGTCAATATACATTTGATACATGGCAATTTGTTTTTGGTAATGGAACAATGCAAATTATTGGGAGAAGTGCTGTTTATGTCGTAATTTTATGGCTTCTAATTGCGTTGATCCGTCGAAAAAGGGAGGTGACACGCCAATGATAGGTGGGGTTATGTTTCTTGTTCTAATACTAGGTATAGTTATGATTTTTACTAGCCTGTTAATTACAAAAATACGAATCTGGAAGCCGAAGCGTACGTTTTGGTTTGCGGCTATTTACCTTAGTTGTGGAATTATGGCGTTTATATATTTGCTGTTTGTGTCGGGCAATGTGGAAAAGATAGCTTCAGATAAGGTTTTAAAGGAGCAAATGGAGGAAACCGAACAGCTGGAGAAAGATTTAAAAAATCGCCGGTTTGAAAGCTTAAAGGAAGAGCATTTAAAATTTACGGAAACATTTGAAGCGAAAGAAGAAAATATTGAAATCATACGTAATGAAACCAGCTATTACTTACCGGTCGTTATTTCATGGACGGATTCAGCCGAAAATAAAATAGAGGCTTCTTATTACGAAACACCGCTTTATTTGAATCGTGTTTATATTTCGCCATATGTTAAAGCACCAAAAATCGAGTGGGATGACAATAAACTATACATTATAGAGACCGAAACGAAAATAACAGCGAAATCAATGCGTTTATCTATGGAACTTTTAAACTCTACTGAGTACGAAAGCTACAATAATCCACTCAACGAATTAATTGGTAAACGGATTTTACACTTGAATGTTCCGAAACAGTTCAATATTATTGATAAAGATGGGTGGTATTAGTCGCTGCTTAAAACTCACAATGAATTGAGCGAATAAATTGAAAAAGTTATTGAAATTAATCCTTTTTATAGGTGTTGTCTATCTATTTTTATATATAAATAATAATTGGCTTGTCACAACCGATTATGTACATGAATCAGAGAAAATTCCGGAGAGCTTTGATGGCTACCGGATTGCCCAAGTAACCGATCTGCATGATGCGACATTTGGGGAAAATCAATCGCGATTAGTGAAAAAAGTGCGGGCTACCAAACCGGATGCTATTTTCATAACGGGCGATTTAGTGGATAGTCGCCGCTATGACTTGGAAAACAGCTTGCAGGCTGTGCGTCAGTTAGTCGATATTGCGGATGTTTACTATGTTCTGGGCAACCACGAAGTTGCATTGAATTTAACAGATGAAATTTATGCGGCTTTAAATGAGCTGGGCGTCCATGTGTTACCGAATGATGCGGTACAGTTGGAGCGCAATGGAGAGCACATTGTCATTGCGGGTATTGAGGACCCGTTAATGGGAAAAGAAGTGGGACAGTCGATCGATGAAGCACTGTACAATATGAATCCAGATGCATTTAAAGTGCTATTGTCACACCGTCCTGAGGTATTTGAAACATATGTTGAAAAGGACATTGACCTAGTGTTAACAGGGCATGCACATGGTGGACAAATTCGTCTGCCATTTATCGGCGGACTTTTTGCGCCAACTCAAGGTTTCATGCCAACATACACAGCAGGTATTTATGAACAGCAGGACACGGAAATGATTGTAAATCGGGGGTTGGGGAACAGCCTGTTTCCTTACCGAATCTTTAATCTGCCTGAAATTTACGTGGTTGAGTTGAAAAGGAAAGACTAATTAGTAGTTTTCTAATATATGCTGCGTGTTTCTAATAAACTCGGAAAAGCTCTAATATATTTTGAATGTGCTAATAAATAATCAAGAAGTTCTAAAATTGGCCCTTGTTCTTCTAATAACCTGACGAACTTTTCAAATAAAGTATTCCCTTGTTCTAATAATCTGCAAAAAGTTCTAATATATTTCCAAACCTTCAATAAAGGACGGCATTCCCGTTCTTAAAGCGCAAAATATTCGTAAGCTTATGCAGATTATCGTAAAATAAGTGAAAACAGATCTTAGGAGTATGCAAATGGAAGGGATTATTACACTACTTGCAATGGTGGGAATCATTGTAATGATCGTGCGTTTTATGCCAAAAAAAGGCGTGAAATATATGACGGTAAAAGAACTGCAGCCTTTACTGGATGATAAGAAATATGTATTTGTGGATGTCCGTACGGAAAAAGAATATAAAGAGGCTCATATTCCTCAGTTTATTAATCGTCCGCTTGGAACGTATTTAGGAGATTTGCCGAAAGATCGACCAATTGTTGTCATTTGTCAAAGCGGTGCACGCAGTAATAAAGCGTGCAAGGAACTCGTAAAGCTCGGTTATACCGATATAACAAACATTCGTCGCGGGATGAATGGACTGCGTGCAGAATAAAAAGAAGAAGCGATAGAGGGTACCCTCTATCGCTTCTTCTTTCGTTTTATCCCGCATTAACGGTTAGTAAGATCCAGCCTTCATATTTAGGCAGGGCAAAGGGAGATGCGGGAGATCTTCTCCTCGTAAAAACCCGATTGGTTCAACTAACAATCCGTGGAGGAAAACCTCCCGGATTGAAATTTCACTTTATTGAACTGCTTCCTTCATTGCCTTAATCAATGCTTCTGCAGTTATTGCCTTCTCACCGCCACCTTGTACAAGCGCATCATTGCCGCCGCCTTTACCATTAATAAGCGGTAAAGCAGCTGCAGAAATATCTTTCATCGATTTCGTTTGTTCACTTCCGCGTGCCGCAACAAATTGTAGCTTGTCTTCATTATTGGCAACGAGCAGGGCAATTGCCTCATCATTTTGCTGTGTAATAAAACGGGCAAGCTTCTGCAGGCTTTGGATCGAACGGTTTTCGAAAGTCACGGCTGCAACGGTTTCTTTTGCCAGTTCTTTTGCTTCGAATTCAAGAAGGGTATCTTGTGCTTCCGTTAAACTTTTCTCTGTTTGTTTTGCTGCTTTCGTGAATTTGCGCAACGTATTAGCTGCTTCTTCTTCCGATGCACTCAACTGTCGTGCCACATCGCTTAAGACCTGTTTGCGCATTGCCAGCTGCTGTAATACGCGATTCCCGCATACGAAATGTACACGAATCTGCTTCTTCATCTTCTCGGTAGCTAAAATCTTAATTAAGCCTACTTGTCCGGTAGAAGTAGGGTGTGTGCCGCCACAGCCGTTGTAATCATAATCAGGGATTATAACTAGACGGATATCTTCGTCGACTTTTACATCTTTCCGCAGGTTATATTGTGCTAATTCTTCTTTTGTTACCCACTTTGTTTCAATAGGTCGGTTTTCCAAAATAATTTCGTTAGCCCGTTTTTCCACTGCTGCCAGCTGATCTTCTGATACTTCACCAACATTTAAATCGATTGTGACAAGCTCTGTTCCTAGGTGGAAGCTCACTGTCGCCATATCGAATAATTCAACAAAGGCCGCTGATAAAATATGTTGCCCCGCATGTTGTTGCATATGGTCGAATCGGCGCGACCAATGAAGTTTCCCGGATATTTCCCCGGAAATATTCGACACATCGGCTGCCGTATAATGACGAATTTCCTCATTAATTTTCTCAACATCGATAATTTCCACATCATTAATCCAGCCGGTATCATGGGGTTGTCCGCCACCTGTAGGATAAAAGGCCGTATTGTCTAATACGATGAAGTTTCCCGTGTCATCTTTGCCTGTTTTCACAACCTGTGCCGTAAATTCCTTCATCATTGCATCTTTGTAATATAATCGATTTTTCAAAGTCCATCACTCCTTAATTTCTAGTTTGTCATATGAAAACGTTGCTGTCACGGTGTAAATAATGATTGTTATTTGACGCGGGGCAATTTTCGTTTATGATAAAATAGAAGCATTTCCCGGAAGGAGCATGAATATGAATATTACGCAATTTTCAATAGAAGAAATTTTAGATCCGACAAAGATTATTGAAGGTAAACGCTATGAGTTTTTATTAGATGTAGAAGTGGATGAGGAAGATGAACTGTATTCCGCTGCAGGATTAGAAATTCGAGTAATTGTAGGGATAATTGACGATAACGTACGCATCGTGAACTATTTTATTATCGATAAAGAAAATAATGAGTTTTTGGATTTTGCATTGGAAGAAGACGAAGAAGGGATGATTCTGGCGTTTTGCAAAGAGGAATTATCTGCTGATTCTAGTGAAACAGAAGCTGAATAATCTGCATAAAAAAGGTAGCGCATTCGCTACCTTTTTTTAGTCTATATATTTCGTTTTAAACTGATTTGAACCAATCCCGTAAAACCAATTCAATGGGATACGCCTGATTTGTTGTATGAATATCTTTTACCAAGCGGCAATTGCGCCATCTGTTCGTGGCTCTGTTCCACCGTATAACACGCCTGTTTTCTGATCCCGCCAAATTATTTGGCCGCGTCCAAAACTGCCGCCGTCGACTGCAACTCGAATGTCGTGCCCTTTCCGCTGCAATGCCTGCACTAAATAATTAGGGAAGTGTGGCTCGACTTCAACGTGCTTTTCACCGATCCATTGCCATCTCGGCATATCGAGTGCTGCTTGCGGGTTGAGTGCGAAATCGACTGTGGATGTAATGACCTGGAAATGCCCTTGAGGCTGCATATAACCCCCCATTACACCAAACGGTCCGACCGCTTCATTATCCTTCGTCAAGAATCCTGGAATAATTGTATTGAATGTTCGTTTTCCAGGCTTTAAGAAGTTCGGATGTGCTTCATCCAATGAAAAGTCATAGCCGCGGTTTTGAAGTGCTACCCCCGTTTCCGGAATGACCACGCCTGAACCGAAGCCCATATAGTTACTTTGGATGTACGATACCATATTCCCATCTGCGTCGGCTGTTGCCAAATACACGGTGCCGCCTTTTGGAATATCGAATGGTTTCGGCTCGAGTGCTGTACTGCTGATTTCGGCAAAGCGTGATTCTCCGTAAGTTTTAGATAATAGTGTTTCGACATTTATCGGCATATCAATTGTTTCTGTGATAAATGCTTTACCGTCCGTATACGCAAGCTTCATCGCTTCGATTTGATTATGTAGTGTCTCGGCATCATGCCACTTCGATTCGGCATGCTGATAAATATTCAGCGCCATTTGTGCAACAATGCCCTGGCCATTCGGCGGGATTTCCCATACATCATAGCCTTTGTAATGCACTTTTATCGGGTTTACCCACTCCGGTTCATAGCTTTCCAAATCGTCCTTTGTAAGAAAGCCGTTATGTTTTTTCATAAAAGCATCAATTTTGTCTGCAATTTCGCCTTTATAGAAAGCCTCCCCATTTGTTTTGGCGATTTTGCGCAATGTATCTCCATGTGCTGGTGAATTCCACACTTCACCAATTTCCGGCATCCGTCCATCAATGGAAAATGTTTCAAACCAGTGCTGGAATTCTTCGGATGTAAAATTCTTTTTATACTTTTTATAGGCCGATTGCCAGTAGTGTCCGAGCGTTACAGAAATCGGATATCCTTCTTCTGCATACGAGATGGCAGGGGCTAATACTTCACTCAGTGGCAGCTTCCCGAACCGCTTTGACAAGGCCGCCCATGCTGATGGAGCACCTGGAACAGTAACAGGAATAACTCCATGCATCGGAATTTGATCAAGTCCGCGTTCGGTTAAGGCTTTTTTGGAAAACGACTTAGGAGAAGGTCCTGAAGCGTTTAACCCGTAAAGTTCATCCTTCATCCAGACGAGCGCAAATGCATCGCCGCCGATTCCGTTTGATGTAGGCTCAACGACAGTTAGTGCCGCCGCTGTTGCGATCGCTGCATCGACTGCATTGCCGCCTTTTTTTAAAATATCCAGTCCTGCCTGTGCTGCGAGCGGCTGAGATGTTGCGACCATACCTCGATTGGCGATGACCGTATTCCGCTTACTTGGATACGGATAATGTAAAAAGTCCACAAATAATTCCCCTTTTAATTTTAATGACATAATAAAAAGAATATTAAAATTATTTTAGTATACAAGAGGGGTATTTACAATTTAAATATTTCAGAATCCGAAATAAAAACTGTTTGGAAAGTTAATCCGCTTTCCAAACAGCTCCATAATACCAATTGTTATTTCAGCAATTCATCAATCCAGCGCTGCACTTTTAGGCCTTCCTGAAATGGTACGAAAAATGCTTCCTCTCCTAAAAGGACTTTTCGGCATGCATCGAGCATTGTTTCAGGAGTTTCGTCAGATGTTATTTTCACTTCCGGTTCATATGCTTTGCTGATATAAACTTCGGACCAGTTGCGCAATGTTACGACTTTTTCTGTACCGAAAATTTTAAAGTCGATGCGCTCTTCCTGTCCAATACCTGCAAGACCGTTCATGACCATTGGAATACCACTTGCTGTTTTTGCTAAAGCAGATACCCCAGTTTCACAAAGTGCTTCATTTTCAGGGTAAGTAGTTTCATGCGCCAAAATATCAACATCACCGAATAAATGATGCGTTAATTGCAAATAATGCGGGAAAATCTCCCGAATAAAGCCACCTTGCTCACGTGAAGCAATCCAAGGATTTTGCTGCCATTTACGAGGCCATTCAGGAAAATACGTATGTAGTTCAATACGTGTAATATTGCCCATACCTGTTGCCAGCTCTTGTTTTAGCTGGTAGACTGCTGCACCGTACATTAAAGGAAAGTGCATCGCTGTTTGAACATTTGCTTCATTTGCAATGCGTACCATTGTTTCTCCGTCTTCTGCATCATGGGCAAGCGGTTTTTCCGATAAAATATGTAATCCATGCTTTGCAATTTCTGCGGCAAGTGTTGCATGACTGACAGGCGGTGTGCCGATGTACACCCAGTCCGGTTTTAAATTTAATAACGCTTGTAAATCATTAGTAGTGGGTACATTATATTTAGACGCCAATTGCGCTGTACGTGCTTCATTTGTATCGAAAATTGCCGCAATTTCATAATGTTCGTTTTGCAGTGCCTGGTTAATAATGCGTTCACCGACAACACCAGTGCCGATAATGCCAATCGTTGTTTTAGTCATTCAATATTCTCCTTTTTTACCAATTATGCCTTGGCGTAATTGCGTCTGGATTCGGCCTTGCGCACCGGCGCAAAGATGTGCTTATCGAATCCATGACATCCGCCGGAGGCTTTATTTCTTTCGTCCGGTGTATGCAGACGAAAGAAATATGGGATTTTTCTGATAGTTAGTGTAACATATTTTGGGAATACATAGGATTACGAAACAATAGTAATGGTATGCTATTAATAGAAATAATTTTCGGTGGCATTTTATAAAGAAGAGAAAAGTGTATTGAGGAGTGGATCAGCTATGAAAGTTGTAATTATAGGCGGCGACGCGGCGGGGATGAGTGCGGCTATGGAAATCGTGCGTAACAATAAATCCGCCCATGTTGTCGTATTGGAAAAAGGAGAGGTCTATTCGTATGGACAATGCGGATTGCCTTACGTAATTAACGGAAAAGTCCCTCATGCAGAAGAATTGATTGCAAGGGATGTTGAAGAGTTTCGTTCGAAATACGGAATTGATGCCCGCATTTTCCATGAAGTGACTGCAGTTGATACGAAACTGCAAAAAGTGTGTGGGACTGATGTAAACAGCAATGAGCCATTCGAATTTATATACGATAAACTGCTCATCGCCACAGGGGCATCACCGACAATGCCGAAAATCGAAAATGCCCATTTAAAAGGGATTCATACAGTAAAAACAATTCCGCAAATGAATGAACTGATGGAACAGTTACCGAATGTGAAGCACGTAACGGTCATCGGTGGAGGATATATTGGTCTGGAAGTTGTCGAAACAGTACGGGAGCGAGGTCTCGATGTACGTCTCATTCAACGTGGAAGCAACTTAATGTCGATTTTAGATACGCAGCTGACTGAACTTATATATGAAGAAGCAATCAAAAACGGTGTGGAAGTTTTATTAAATGAAGATACGATTGGCTACGTAGGAACCGAATTTGTGGAGGCTGTTCGGACAAATAGTGGTGTGCATACTACAGACCTCGTTATCGTCGCAACAGGAGTGCGTCCAAATACACAGTTTGCACAAGGTTTTGCCAAGCTGGAAAATGGTGCACTTATCGTCAATGAGCAAATGGAGACTTCGATTCCCAATGTGTATGCGGCTGGGGACTGTGCCTCTCATTTTAATCGCGTAAACCAAAAGGATGATTATTTACCGCTTGGGACGACGGCAAATAAACAGGGGCGAATTGCCGGGTTGAACATAGCCGGATTTAATCAGAAGTTCCGCGGTATTGTCGGAACATCCATCTTGAAGTTTTTCGACCTGCACATCGGCATGACAGGATTAAATAATGAAGCTGCAGATCGTTTAAATGCACTTGTTGAAGCGTATGTGATGGAAGTAAATGATATTGCGAGCTATTATCCGAATGTCCAGCCGATGAAGCTACGAATGCTCGTTGAACAACATAGCCGCAAACTTGTGGGTCTTCAAATTGTCGGGAAGCACGGCGTCGATAAACGCATCGATGTATTTGCGACAGCACTATACAATGAAATGACCTTCGAGGAACTACTGAATTTGGACTTAGCGTATGCACCGCCATTTAGCGGCGTGTGGGATGCCATTATGCAGGCACCGAAACGCTATGGTAAAAAAGAATAAAATATCAAAAGCTCCAGCTACTATTGGGAAATAGCTGGAGCTTTTTTGTGTTTAACTTCTTTTAGTAGCATCTTCCCACCTCTATGAAAGGTTGCAAGATGGCTGGAGGAAGTGTCTATATTGTTTCAAGTGTGTGTTATAAACACTCGCTAAATGAAGTTAAAACCTCGGGTGGATATCCAACGTTTGGATACAATTACGCTGTGACGTAATCGGCAAAGAGGTGTTAGTCAAATTTGTTCAAATTAATTATGTATAGTTATGCGTTCGCTCATGCTAGCAGCTGTGATTTTCTGCAAAGGTGGAATCATGATGAAGGCTAACTACTTGTTTTGAACTTATCCATACTATAGCGCATAATTATTAGCAAAATGTCATTTTAATAAAGATGTAAATAAGATGTAAAGTAGCAAATTATATGAAAAAACCTATTGTATCAAGGCTTTGAAGGTGTTTTTTGCATTTTTTATTATTATTTTATTGTATTTGTATAACAAAAATATGACATCTGTGACGAAATAAAGAAAAATTATGTTGGAATAAATAAAGTGAAGGAAAACAAACTAAATTTATCATCGAAAAGGAGGAATAGTGATGAAAAACAACAGACATGAAGTGTTTAACAAAGGGTCGGAAAATGCAATAAGTTTAGGGAAAATGATTAACAATACAAAAGAAAATATACACGAAGCTGAAATTAGTAAAGAGTTTGCACTTCCTGATGAATTGGAAAATATTGAAGAGAAAAATGCGCGTCGCAGAACAGCCATTGCCGAACTAGAAGAACAAATCAAAGAAAGAAAAGCAGCCAAAGCTAGAAGAGAATCATTTAAATAGCATATTTAGTTTATTAATAAAAAGCTCCCTTTAAGAGGGTGGGACATAACCCAAAAATGGCATTTTTTTGCTGAGGTAAAAATTGATTTCCATTCCGGGACGCTTTCCGCGGGCGTGGCCTGAGCCTGTAGTCTCAGGCGTCACGCTATTCCCGCAGGAGTCGCCCTCCATTCCAATCAATTTTATAAAATATCCGTTTCTTAATAAGGTTTTTCTCCTTAGTTTATGAAATTTCTACTTCTGTCCCAGCCTCTTTTTTATGTATAAAACAAAATTTTTTAAGAGATTTTTGTTGTGAAGTTTTCATTTTCATACTGAAACTCTCATACAGTGTTTTGGGAGAGTTATTCTATTTTAAATGGGATTGCTCAAAATAGTTATTTGCACCATTCAAATGACTTAAAGGAGGTTTCAAATGAAAGTAACAGAATATTACCAAGCATCTGTACAAGAGGTAATGAAAAAGTTAGATGTGACGCAATATGGGTTAAATGATTACGAAGTTCGTGGCCGACAGAAAAAGTATGGATATAACGAATTAAAAGAAGGAAAACAGAAAAATATTTTTCAAGTTTTCTTGGAGCAGTTTCAGGATTTTTTAGTACTCATTTTAATTGTTGCGGCAATTGTTTCGATATTCCTTGGAGATATGGACAGTTCCATTGTCATTTTAGTCGTCATAATATTAAATGCCATTCTGGGAACCGTTCAGCATGCACGAGCTGAAAAATCATTGAACAGTTTAAAAGAAATGTCGGCACCCGTTTCAAAAGTAAAACGCAATGGAGAGATTTTGGAAATCCCATCTAGAAATGTAATTGTAGGGGACTTGCTCATTTTGGAAGCGGGCGACTCTATTAGTGCGGATGGACGAGTAGTTGAAAGTTACAGTTTGCAAATAAATGAAAGTTCGTTAACAGGCGAATCTTTGGCAGTCGATAAAGTAGCCAATACTATTCATGAAACAGAGCTTGCACTGGGAGACAGAAAAAACATGGTGTACTCCGGCAGCTTTGTAACAAATGGACGTGGAGCGGTGGCTGTTACTTCAATTGGAATGAATACAGAAATCGGAAAAATTGCTAAGCTGATCGATAATGCGAAAGAGAAAAAAACTCCTTTGCAAGTTAATCTTGATAAATTCGGGAAACGTCTTGCGATTGGAATTATCTTTATTTGTATTATTATCTTCGCACTGGATATTATTCGCGGGCGCGAGATGATTGATTCCTTTATGTTTGCAGTTTCATTGGCAGTTGCGGCAATCCCTGAAGCGTTAAGTTCGATTGTGACGATTGTTTTGGCAGTAGGGACTCAAAATATGGCAAAAGAAAATGCGATTATCCGCAAATTGCCGGCAGTAGAAAGTTTGGGAAGTGTTTCGATTATTTGTACAGACAAAACAGGGACGCTGACACAAAACAAGATGACTGTTCAGGAAATTTATACGGGGGAGCAGTTTTTCTCATCTAGCGAGCTGGAGCCGGCCAATCCGAGTCATAAAAAACTGCTCGATTTCGCAATTCTTTGCAATGATTCTATGATGCTAAGGGATAAAACAATAGGAGATCCAACAGAACTTGCGCTTGTAAAGTTAGGACATGAATTTGAAATGAGTGAGCAACTGATACGCGGGCTTCATCCGCGTGTAGGAGAGATTCCTTTCGATTCTACTCGAAAATTGATGAGTACTGTTCACCGTATGGGGAACCGTAATATCATGATTACTAAAGGGGCAGTGGACGAGCTTCTTCCCCGTATTAGTCGCGTCGATTCAAGCAGCGGTACAATTATTACAAACGAGCAGCTAGAAAAGATTAATCAGGCGAATACCGCATTTTCGAATGCCGGGTTACGCGTAATTGCCATTACGTATAAAGATGTCTTTTCTTCTCATATAAGTGAAAAGGACGAGCAAGGCTTAACATTTGTCGGTTTAATCGCGATGATGGATCCTCCGCGCGATGAATCGGCACAGGCAGTTGCAGATTGTATTGAAGCGGGAATTAAACCTGTCATGATTACAGGGGACCATAAAATTACAGCAATTGCGATCGCGAAACAGCTCGGTATATTAAAAAGTCCTGATGAAGCAATTGAAGGAAAGGAAATTGAAAAGCTCTCGGATCGGGAATTGAAAAATAAGGTGGAAAGCTTCTCTGTCTATGCTCGTGTATCTCCAGAGCACAAAATCCGTATTGTAAAGGCTTGGCAAGAAAAGGGACATGTTGTCGCAATGACGGGGGATGGGGTAAATGACGCCCCGGCTTTAAAACAGGCTGAAATTGGTGTGGCAATGGGGAAAACCGGAACAGAAGTGGCTAAAGATGCGTCAGCAATGATTTTAACCGACGATAACTTTTTAACAATCGTCAAATCGATCTCCAACGGACGAAGTATTTATGCCAATATTAAAAACGCAATTAAATTCCTTTTATCCGGGAATGCAGGGGCCATTTTCGTTGTTTTATATGCGACGCTTTTTGCTTTGCCGGCTCCGTTTCTGCCGATTCATCTGCTGTTTATCAACTTATTAACGGATAGTCTTCCAGCAATTGCGATTGGTTTGGAACCGCATAATAAGAAATTGATGAAGGAAAAACCGCGTCACATAAATGAGTCACTCCTAAATAAAAAATTCGTATCTCAAGTAGGTTTTGAAGGCCTGATAATTGCAGCAGTCACAATTATCGCCTTCCAAGTTGGCTTATCGACAGGCGATACAGCAGTCGCAACAACGATGGCGTTTGCAACATTATGTTTATCAAGGTTACTGCATGGATTTAATTGCCGATCGGAAGAATCCATTTTTAAAATAGGGATTTTCTCAAATTTGGCAGTTTGGATCGCCTTTTTACTCGGGTTTACAATACTGAACTTTGTACTGATCAACGGGTTATTTGAGGTTGCTAATTTGACGAGTAATCAATATTTAATGATTTACGGATTATCTTTGGTGCCGTTAGTTATTATCCAAGTCCGTAAACTGTTTTTCGGGTCTACTAAGGCATAAACAGAAAATAGAATGTATAAAAATGCAAATGGCAACTTTTCTTGCCGGTTAACATAAAAATAAGGTTAACAAGGTTATGGAAGGATGACATTATTAGCACGACAAAACATTTCTTCGGCCAGGCAATGACAGGGCAGGGTATTAAAAATATTTATAAAGAGTTAATGGATGAAGCAAAAGCTGTGTATTTATTAAAGGGAGCACACGGTTTCAAAGTTTCTGAGTTACTGCAGAAAATTAGCTCTCATTACTGTGAAAAAGGTGCCCACATTGAGCTTTTCCATGATCCTTTATTTGAAAATACGGTCGAGGCTGTTTATATTCAAGCCCCTCATCAGATTTTAATTGTTCAAGCGACAAACCCGTCAATAGAACCGGTACTGCCGGGGATACGGGATCATGTCATTTCCCTGAATGACTGTTTGGATGAACAATACATTTCATTGTATGGAAATTTGTCTTCAGTAAACGAATCGAAACAAGCCTATTATGACCAATGCTTTGCCAAGCTTGCAGATGCTATTCACATTCATGATGACTGGGAAGTGGAAACGAGAAAGCAAATGGAATGGAGCGGGTTGGATCAGCAGTTTGCGGAGTTGACGAACGATCTGTTTGGCGAAACGAATCGGCAGAAATCCGGCCAGCTTACTCATCGCTTACTCGGAACATTAACCCCAACAGGAGCGCAAGACACAGTACAAAGCATTACGCAAAACCTTGAAAAGAGATTGTTTATTAAAGGGTATCCCGGAACAGGGAAATCTTCGATGATGAAGAAATTAGCCAATGAAGCGATAAGCAGAGGCTTTGATGTACAACTCGTTTGGTGCGGACTGGATTCCAATTCGATTGATATGGTCATTATCCCTGAATTGAAATTCTGTATTTTTGACAGTACGGAGCCGCACGTGTATTTTCCTGATGGAAATCGTCCTGGTGATGAAATTTTCGATATTGCTCAGCATTGTCATCCGACAGAAGTAGAAGAAAAGAATATTGAAGCAATCGTAGAAAAGTACAAAGCAACGATGGCAGGTGCAAAACATTTTGCAGCAAAATACGCAGAACAAGAAAGGAAAGTACGTGAAGCAGTAGATGCTGCTATCAACTTAGATGAATTCAATAAACGAACAGCCGGGCTTTTTGAGCTTTTCTGATTTAAATAACATTTTTAGTAGGCATGGATCCGAATCTATATCGGGTCCATGCCTCACTTTTGTGATGATATATCCTATATTATAAATACTTTTTCCAAATAACATAAAAGTTTACAGAATATTAAATTTTTTAGGGGCTATAAATTTTACTCAAACAGAAAATACTGTATGCTGATGGTGAGCTTTTCATAACAAAGGAGGACAACTCATGAATCGTTTTGAAGGAAAAGTTATAATTGTTACCGGTGCAGGTTCGGGATTAGGACAAGCTGCGACATTGCAAATTGCAAAGGAAGGCGCAAAGCTTGTACTCGTTGATTTAAACCAGGCTGGACTGGATGAAACAAAGAAAAAAGTGCAAGAAGTGGCACCAAATGCTGAAACATTGTTAGTGACAGCAAACGTAGCTACAGAGAGCGAAGTCGAAAATTTTGTCAATCAAACGGTTGAGAAGTTCGGCAAAATTGATGGTTTCTTTAACAATGCAGGAATTGAAGGAAAGCAAAATTTAACTGGTGATTACGGAATTGAAGAATTTCATAAAGTCATATCCGTCAATTTAAACGGTGTCTTCTATGGTATGAAATATGTGCTTAAAGTAATGAAGGAGCAAGGATACGGCTCGATTGTCAATACAGCTTCGGTTGGCGGGATCCGTGGTGTGGGTAACCAGTCAGGCTATGCGGCAAGTAAGCATGGCGTTGTCGGTTTAACGCGCAACTCGGCGATTGAATACGGCCAATACGGGATTTCGATTAAAGCAATTGCCCCTGGTGCAATCATGACCCCAATGGTAGAAGGATCACTGCGCCAAATGGGTGGCGATAACTGGGAGGAAGTCGGTAAGGAGTTTGTAAAGCCGAATCCGATGAGACGTTTCGGTAAGCCGGAAGAAGTCGGTTATTTAGTGGCATTCCTCTTATCAAACGAAGCTGACTTCATCAACGCAGCGGTTATTCCGATTGACGGTGGGCAGTCTTATAAATATTAATTATTAATCCCCTTAAAAAAATCTTTAAGGGGATTTTTTATCCTCATTAATATCCTCTTTTAACGCTCCAAAACGCGGCTTTCCAGTAAATATGTTACTCCATATTTCTCTGCCAATTGTCTTAAAAAGGTTAATAGTTCGCTGAAGCTTGTTGTTTGTATCAATTGTTCGTACTGTCTTTTCTCTTCTTCGGTTGCAACTTTTTTAAAATAGCCCCACATATGTTGGCAAGCATTGCGCATGCTTCCTTCTGTTGGCGTTAAGTTTAATGCCTGTTCGATCAGCGCTGAAATTTCATCATAAGCGGCCTTGTTTTTCATCGACTGTCGAATCTTAATATAGTAATTTTGGCTGTGAAACATCACATTATACTTTTCCTCACGCCAAAGGATTTCCGTCTTCTTCTGATCCATAAAATTTTCTCCTCCCGTTCCACTTTTGCATAATGTACTAGTTGTTCACATTATATAAGATAGAGAAAAGTTTTGCTTTTATATAAAGGCAAACCAAACTTATAGTGTAAAAAATTGTATAATGTAGATAGCTTCAAAATTTACTGAATTTACTTAAAATTAAAGGGGAAGAGGGATTCCGATGGTAAATGAACTAACATCAGTGAGTGGAGAAATAACAGGAGAATCGGTATACCGGGAAAAACAAGTCATTCAGGCTGCTGAAACAATATTCGTCAATGAATTTACAGATGGTGTATTAAATCCGAATGCACCGATGTTAGGACCATTAAAAGATGGGGGGACGATTATTGCCAATACAGCTCCTGGCTGCTGGGGCCCAATGATCACACCGACGATTCGCGGAGGACATGAAGTAACGAAGCCGGTATATGTGGAAGGTGCGGAAGTCGGAGATGCAATTGTTATTCAGATTAAGTCGATTCAAGTGACATCGATTGCGACTTCTTCAGGAACAGACGAAGCTCAGAATGAACGATTTATCGGAGATCCTTTTGTGAAAGTGAAATGCCCGGGTTGCGGGAAGCTCCATCCGCCGACAATTGTCCAGGGTATCGGTCAGGAATCGGTAAAATGTATGACATGCGGGACGGATACAACACCATTTAAAATTTCAAACGGCTATACGATGACATTTAATTCAAAAGGGAATGTCGGATTAACGGTCGGAAAAGAGGCTGCACGCCGGATTGCTCAAGACAGCAAAAACTATATGCGAACTCCGGAAAATTCCGTTCAAAATCCAATTACTTCATTCGCGCCGAGTGATTTGATCGGAGTGCTTGCAAGAATGCGTCCGTTTGTTGGACAGCTTGGAACAACGCCATCAAAAGCAATGCCAGATTCTCATAATGCCGGTGATTTCGGAACATTTTTAATCGGAGCACCACATGAATTTACGATGACCGAAGACGAGCTGAATATTCACCGTACAGATGGACATATGGATATTAATCGTGTACGTGAAGGGGCTGTTGTCATTTGCCCTGTAAAAGTTCCTGGGGGCGGTGTATACGTAGGAGATATGCATGCAATGCAGGGTGATGGAGAAATTGCCGGACATACGACAGATGTCTCGGGTATCGTACAGCTTCAGGTGAGTGTATTGAAAAAAGTAAATTTGGACGGTCCAATTCTGCTGCCGAATGTAGAGGATTTGCCTTATACTGCAAAACCTTTTACGAAAGAAGAAAAACGCATTGCACGTGAGTTGGCTGAAGAATTCGGTGTGAAGCAAGTTGAGGAAAGTTTCCCGTTGTCGATAGTAGGAACAGGAGCTAACTTAAACGTGGCTACAGAAAATGCACTCGAACGAGCAGCAAAATTATTTGAGCTGACAGTGGAAGAAGTGAGAAACCGTGCAACCATTACCGGTGGAATTGAAATAGGAAGGCACCCGGGTGTTGTGACGGCTACGGTTCAAATGCCGAAAACACTTCTGAAAAAAGCGAGACTGTTTAAAACCATTAAACGCCAGTATGACTGAATTTCGTTGATCAGTCGTAAAAAGCAGTAAAATCATAGTTAATTAGATAAGTTTTTGTTCTTTATTTTTCGGGAATTAGGAAATTACTAGAAAAGTAGAGGGGATGAAGCGATGCAGCCATTGATCAAGAAGATAGAAGCTCTTGTCATCTCGATTAGCGTTCAGTCCGGTATTGGTATTATTGAAGCAATAAGTGAAAAAGACGGCAATAAGAAAGTCATATTCCAAATTACATCAAAAACGCCTTTAATGACAAAGGACGGATACCAAATTGGGGCATCTGCCATTCCAGTTAAGGCGAAAATTATTGCCTTTATTGATTCCAGAAATCCGTTGCCAATGGTTTCCCCGCCACATACGACACCATTGCTCATTATTTTTGATCAGTTTGATAAAGAGGGCGAGGTATGTGTCGGTGCATTTGACCGGGTGCTTTACTGTGATCAGCTGAAGCTTAAACTCCATGTTAATGAAAAAACGGAAATTGTGGATTTGGTGGGAAAGCGCGTTGATCAGAAAGATTTGGAAGGAAAGATGCTGTTCATTTTTTATGACCGTGCAACGAAAAGTAAACCAGTGCAAGCCAATCCATCAAAAATTATCGTGACCTCTATTATGCATAATGAATAGTGAAGAGGCATATCGTTTTCTATTTATCAGTTTGTATGTTCTAAGCAATATTTCATACGAATTGGAACAAATGAAACGATATGCTTTTTTTGTGCAAGAAAAGTAAAAAAATTAAAACGTTACATACACAATTATTTTTTGGTATATTTTTGTATAGAAATAAGGTGGAATATATGGAGGGATCTTTGTTGTTGCTTTCATTTGATGAGCAGCTCTTTCAACGGACGGACGGACAAACAGGAAAAAAGCTAGAGCAAGCTTTGGAGGAAGATTTTCTATTTGTAAAACAAACTGCAATTTGGGGTGCAACTGTACAAAGTAATGAATTTTTGTTGGAGCAGGAGCGTGCAGAAAAGTTTTGCTTTCAGTTAATCAAAAAATATTGGGGTAAACTAGAATTATATAGTAATGATTCAGTTCACGAGACGAATACAGTGAATGAAAAAATGAAGGAGTATTTTGCCGAGCAGCAAAACAGAAAAGCGTTATTTTCATTTTTACATACACAAGGGGAAGTGGCATTTGACCAGCTGATTGAATTTATTTATACAAAACCTGTTCCTGTATCTCGTCAACAAACAGGACTTGAGAAAATGTATGTGTACAAAGTAAACAATCAATTTTTTGTGCAACCAATTTACTCTGTAAATGAAAAGTACTGGAAAATAATTGGGGCGAAGAAGATTTATTCAATGTTTTTACAAGTACCCTTAAGGAACATTACAAGACCCGTTGAATTAATGAGACATTTTAAAACATTGCTTGCGGGACAATTCACGGCAAATCGGATTGCAACTATTATTCATAAGCTCGTACAAAAGATTGATTATGAAAATCCGAAATCTGATGAAGTAAAGCAGTTGCATCTATTAAATGTCCGAACGCATTTTACAAGTGGACGACGCCATATGCTGAAGCTTCGAAAATGCATTCACGCATTACTGGAAAATTGGTCGACCGGAAAGTTTGCATTAAATATGAAAGAACAAACACTGCTTGGCTATATGTTATTTCAGGAGGCGGTTTATAAAAGAGATTATCGGAGTATTTTACTGCAGGGTATGTATCTAATTGAAGAAGAGCGGATTAATAATCATGCGATTGAACTTGTCGTTGAATATGCTGACGTGTTGAGCAGCATGAACCCGCAGCCTGATACACTTGTGAAAGATTACCGGGAAAACTACTTGGAGCATGTCTTTTATGAACTGATTAATAGTGTTGTAAAAGAGGAGCAGTTTGGGCTTGGGATGGAGCTGTTGAAAAATAATGAGCTCGCGTCATGTACAGCGGTATTTCAGCTGCTGCATGCCGATGAAACGGAAACGATGCTGCATATTATTGAAGCCACTGTTCAACGCGATATTACTCTATTCGTTGATGGTTCGCCACAAAATATCAGGGAATCGATCATTATTTGGCAACAGCAATATTTAAAAAAAGGCAGCGCTTATTATCATGTTGCTGAAATGACATCACAGCATATTTGCAATTTGTTGAAAATACTGTTTTGGGCAGAAGAAGATCTTTTAGTGGAGAAACTATTAGCGGTCTATAAGAAATATTTGATTATACCGCATCATTTCCAAGATTTGCGCCTATTTATTGAGCGCCGTGTAGCTCTATGTTAAAAAAGAAAAGGTGAGGCAATGCCGATGCATGCCTCACCTTTTTATTTTACTGTAATACCCCTGCTTTTGTTAGTTGCTCGATTTGTTCTTTACTATAGCCATATGCAGCTAAAATTTCCTCGGTATGTTCACCCATTTTTGCCCCGACATGTTTATAAGTCGGCTCAACCCCGCTTATTTTCAGGGCAGTTCCAATTTGGCGTTGCGAGGATCCATCCGGTTTCTGAACATCTACAAGCATATTCCTTTCTTTTATTTGCGGGTGTTCGCAAGCTTCGTCAAATGTAAGAACGGGCTCCACACATCCGTGGAAGTCTTCATTGAAAATTTCTAGCCACTGATTAAATGTTTTCGAGCAAAACGCATCGGTAACCGCTTCCTTAAAGCGTTGCTGTGTATAGTAGGAGTCATTAAATGTGCTGTCGATCAGTTCCGGGATGCCAAGCGCTTCACATAGCAGTTTACGGAACTGAGGCTCCAGGCTGCCGACTGAAAAATAGCGCCCGTCTTTCGTACGGTAGTAATCATAAAATGTTCCGCCGTTTAAAATTTCCTCTTCTGGCTGAGGGGGACGGCCGCTTCCGAGATATTGTGTGCCATATAAAGCATTCATGGAAAACACCGCATCGGTCATCGAGACATCAATAAATTTCCCTTCGCCTGTTTTTTCACGGTGAAAAGCAGCCGCTAAAATTCCGACAGCAGCATGCATTGTCCCGCCAGCAATATCCGCGATTTGAATTCCCATTGCAACAGGTTTTTTATCCTTTAAACGGGAATGATTGAGCACTCCGCCAATTGATAAGTAGTTATTATCATGGCCTGGCCGTGTTGCATATGGCCCGGTTTGTCCATAGCCTGTAATCGCACAGTAAATGAGGCGCGGATTGAATTCGCGCAATGTTTCATAGTCAATTCCAAGACGCTTCATCACACCCGGGCGGAACCCTTCAATGACAATGTCATAATCTTGGATAAGCTTTTTAATAATTTCAATGCTCTCCGCAGACTTTAAATTGAGCTGCAAAGATTTTTTTGAGCGGTTTAAATGCTGATGGAAGTAAGATTCCTTATCTTCATCATACGGCGGCATAATCCGCATTAAATCAACACGGCGCTCTGATTCCACATGAATAACATCTGCTCCAAGATCTGCAAACATCATTGACGCAAGCGGTCCCGGTAATAGCGAACAAAAATCCAAAACTTTTAACCCATTTAAAATAGTCATACCCATCCCCCTTATGTGTTGAACAGTTGTTTTTGTAAGAAATATTGAATGTTAAGTGTGGAAAGTAGAAACCCTTTGCCGGAAAGTAGAACTTTTTGGCGCAAAAGTTGAATCAAATTAAGTGAAAGTAGAAAGCATTGGTGTCAAAGTGGAAAGTTCTGAATGAAGAGTAGAACCAACGCCAAAATAAGAGCTTATAAAATAGCAGATGACGCCAACGCTTTCAATAAAATATAAATATAAGAAAAAGAGTCCCCTTATTTTCTCATTCTCTATCATCCATTATATTTTAAATACTCTGAAAATTATAGTGCGAAAATAAGCAAATTGTGCAGAAATATAGAAAAAACAAACTTAGATAGATTGTTCTCTCTTCTTTTTTTAAAAAAATAGCCCTAATGAGGAATAAAATATAAGTTTAGTGAATATTAACTAGTATAGAAACCCTATTAAAGATTAGAAAGTTTTTAGCTAGGGTAAAGTATGGATGGTTGGCTATTTATTTATAAGAACGATTTTGCTTTAGACATTTAAGTCGGAGCAGGGTCGTTCCTTTTTTTGTCCAAATATAGAAATCCAGAATTAAAATGAAAAACTCCATAAATTTCATACAGTTTTGCACACCGTTAGCCGATATAAAGAGTAGAAGTTTTTACTAGATTGAACATGTTACGACATTTCAAAAGGGAGGGATTTTCTAACATGGACTCGAAAAAAGCACAAAAACTCTCGAAGGCAGCGGTCGCAACGGTTTTGGCGACAAGCGGTGTGCTAGTGGCAATGCCCCATCAGGCAAACGCCTATTCATTCAGTGATTTAAATCCAAATGCAGATTATTATGAGCCGATTATCGATTTAGCCAACCGTAAGATTGCAACAGGCTATTCAAACGGCACATTTAAACCAAATACAGCGATTACTCGTGAAGATGCCGCAAAAATGCTGGCATTGACGATTGATGTAAATACAACAAATCCAAAAAATCCAGGTTTTAAAGACGTGACGGTAAATAATCCAAATTACCGTTATATCGCCGCATTGGCAGAGGCTGGTGTCATTAATGGCTATTCAGATAAAACCTTTAAACCAAAAGAGCCGATAACACGTGGTCAAATGGCGAAAATTTTAACACTCGGCTTCAAGTTTGGCATTTCAACAAAACTTAACCACGGTTTCAAGGACGTTTCAAATAAAAATGCCAATGCGTATTTTATACAGACACTTTACGATTTGAATGTAACAAAAGGGAAAACGCCTGTTTCATTTGATCCGTTCAATACCGTAACACGCGGACAGATGGCGACATTTATTTGGCGTGCGGAAAAAGCGGACCGCGGCAATCCTGTCTACACAGTCGGGGATATTGTAGGGAATCAAATATACATAAACGGTGTCGCGTACACGGTGGCATCCCATTTACGCAGTATTATTAATGCGGGAAATCAAAATGTATTAAAAGGTGCTTACATTGAAGGAAGCTATTCAGGAAAGACCCTTCAAAACATTTCGAAGCTGACAATCAATGCAAGCGGAACTTCCTCACGTTTACTGGCGCTTGATGGGGGCTATTCTTCTTTTGCAGGGGAACTTGTCATTCATGGCAGTTATTTACGCTTCAAGAATATCAATTTTACTGGACGTGTGGAAGTAGCGGAAGCACCACGACGCTCGCTTGGCGCATTGGAAAATGTACGTATTGCAAGTTTAGGAAGCTTCGCATCGTTTATCGACTGGGGAAAGCCAAATAATCCGGATAATGAGGATTTCCTGAACCCTAGTGAAAACGAGAATTTACAGAACAAGCCGGACCCGACAAAACCGGAGCACCTGCAAAAATACACAGAGCGTATGGCAAACGTTAAGAAGTACGTGGACTTTGAAAACGCGGATATTCGTCAATTGTATGTAACTGCTGACCGTACATTTTTAAAGGCTAACTATGATATCGACCGCCTGACAGTACAAGGAAATGTAGCAAATGTGGAACTGTATGCAAGCCCGAACGCGATGTATATCGATACGGACTACAATGTTTCTATTTATGGCGTTCATGATATTCAATACGTGTATAAAAACACATTAAAAAATGTGTACCTGAATACAGACAGCACATATGATTATTATTACATTACATCAAGCAACGGCTTTACGAATCTTGGCACACATGCCTATATTTCTAAAGCGATTATCCCAAACAACAAAACGGTAAATGATGTGTTTGATGATTATAAAACAGATGACCCGAACATTGGTTATGTAGAGGATGAAAACGGAAAAGCGGTTGACCGTGACCCTGTGGAAAATACGATTATTACAGATGTAACGTCCCCATCCATTACACAACTGGATGTTGCAGCAGGCGGATCGACCGCCGATGTGACATTAACAGCCGATGAAGATGGAACGTACTACTATGTCATTAAAAAGGCCAATGAAAAAGCGCCATCGATCAGCGAGATTAAAACAGGCGGTACAAAATATAATGGCAATGGCCCACTCGTCATGGACGAGCCTGTGAAATTTACGGTATCCGGCCTGGAAACGATGACGGACTATGTTATTTATGCAATTGTTATTGATGATGCGGACAATGTTTCGGAGAAGGAAGAGCAGGAGTTCTCGACAATTGATAACCGACCACCGACGTTCAGCTTGGATAAAGGCGAAAAGATGTACGGTGGAAAGCGCGTGCAATTTATCATTAAGGGCATTACCGAGCCAGGCGAATACTATTACTATATTCGCGAGAAATCGCCCGTTACGATGCCGGACCCAACTGTCGATGAAATTATGAAGCGCTATACAGGAAAAGGGACAATTACAAAGCCTGAAGATATCGTCATTACCGAAACAAAATATGGCGCAACCCCGGCAATCGGCGACATTAAGCCGAATACAGAGTATGAAATTTATGCGGTGATGGTCGACAAATCGGGTAATAAAATGCGCAACCCCGCACCGAAGATTGTGATTAAGACGGAGGGGCCTGATACGACTTATCCGTATGTACTGGATCCACCAATATTGGAGTTGGCAGACAAAAATAAAGGCTATTTCTACATTACGGTTAGTGAAGAGTTGGATAAAGCAACGGCGGAGAACCCAGATAATTACCTATTATCGGGAACAGGGATCGTCAATATTTCTGGTCATAAAGAAATGAAGCCAGTAGAAGTACAATATTCGAATAAGCGTATTCGATTAACGATTCCTGCAGTAAGCTCTCTAGTAAATGGAGATACAATTGTGGCTACCGTTTTAAAAGGGGTAAAAGACTTAGCCGAAAATGAATTTGAAAATAAAGAAACAGTAGCGGTCGGTGTTGAACCCCGCAACTATGCACAGTACAATCATTCAGATTCGATAAAACCAGTAATATCGATTAAAAATGTTATTACTGGTCCAGATAAATATGAGGTAGAAGTAGAGACCAAAAAAGCAGGTACTTACTACTACATGATTTTACCGGATGATTTTGATTTCAAAGATATAACGAATCGTGATTTTGTAGATGAATTTTCAAATGACTCGAAAGTTGTTACTGGTAAATTCCAACTAACAACACCACTTGGAACTCAAAATGCCTATATTGGGAATGGCCAAAACCCGGCGCCGTTAGGAACATTTAAGTTCGATGTATCAAAACCGGGAACTCCGCCAAGGGATCCTTTTAAAAGCTATAAAATCTATATGGTGTTAAAGGATCGTTCTGGACAGCTTTCCGAAATTATGGAAAGAAGTTTAATTGATGATGTGAAACCACCGTTAGTTACGGGTGCATCTATTAAAAATGTTGAAGGCAGCGATACACAAATTAAATTTACAGCTTCAGTAGATGAAAAAGCCAACTTTTATGTACTACCTGTTAAGAAATACATTAGGAAAACAGTGAACGGCAGAGAAGTATATGAATTGAATACTGCTTATTTTGATACAACAGGGAATTTAAAAGATATTACGACAGTATTAAATACATCGTCCAATGCATCTAATCTATACGATAAGTTTAAATCTTTAGGAGCGAAGGATATAGGTGGTTCTGAAGGAAAGGGATTGGTCGAAAAAATCCCTAGACCTTCTGAATTGGGATTAGAGGCCCATGAGGAATATGGATTCTACATTGGAGCTAGAGACACAATTGGTAACTTTACGATTTTAGAAAAAAGTTCAGCTCCAACGATTGAAGAAGACGAGCCTAAAGGTCCTCAGATGAAAGCGACACTTTATATGGATGGAATAAAACCATATGTGAAAACTAGTCGGGATAATCCATATGCATCGATTACCACTGATGCCATAATTTACAGAACACCAGATTCTAAGTTTGAAATAACATTTAACGAAACAATTTTGCGTCAGGATGATACAAACTTAACCAACTATAATAAGTCACAAATTAAAATTACGAATACCTTAGATTTATCATCAATAATGAAAATTACGAATGATGCTGGTATAGATATTACAGGCCAATTTGACTTTGATGGCTACTCTGTTGGTAGTAAAACTACTGATGAATCTAAGTTGGTAATTAAACCACGTGATGCTGTTAATGCTGATAAATCGATTACAGTAACATTAAAAGATAATTTAAGTAATGCTTATGACTATGTTGATCACTTTACATTTGATATTTCTAAACTTGGTAAGTATATTTACCCTTCGAACAAGGTGAATATTATGTCTAACGCATTATTAGGTCAGAGAATGGCTGACCCTAATAACTCTAAACAAATTATTATTACTCCACAATTGAGTGCTTCTGACGTTAAAGAAGTATATTATGTTGTTGTAAATGATGGAGTGACATATGCACCTACAGAAACAGATATTTTAAATGTTGTTAGATTCGGTAGACAACCTTCAGCAGTTACAATTAATTTATATGGTAAAAAATTAATTACAACGGCTGCTGATACAAGTTCAGAGATGACATTGGTTGCTAACGGAAACACTAATGTCTTCAGAAAAGGACAAAAAGTTTATATGATTACTATGGATAGATATGGAAATATTAACTGGGTAATGAATGAAAATGATCGAACTCAAAAATATAGTACTGTTGTAGATTAAAATATAGAAATTAACTTCAAAACCAATTCCACAAAGCGAAAGCTGCGCGGAGTTGGTTTTTTCTCTGAATTTTTATTCTGGGTGAAAACCCTGCATTATTTAATTCCTAGAGATTTTCACATGTACAGAAGCACTTCTATAAGGATTCGGTGGAGTGTAACCAATGGCCCGATTTTAATGAAAAAGCTGTACAGTCTGTATCATAAGTAACTGAAGCTTTTGATAAATCCCTCTAGAAGATGTATAAATAAGCGTTTTAGAGGGATTTGTTATTTATTGAAATTACTATAATATATTGTATAATCAATCAAATATACATATAGTTGTTTCAGCTTTAATTGACAGTAATGGAAAGCGGAATAGGGATTGTTCCAAATTTGAGTAGGCATTTACTATAGGAAACCGGGAGCGGATTATGGAAAAACAAGATTTGAATTTACTGCAGCAGAAGGTGACTATGCTTAGAGCTGAAGGGAAATACAAGGATACAATAGAAGCTGGATATGAACTTCTTAAGTTGGGCATAGAATTAAAAGATTATAAATCGATTTTAACTGCATATATAAATAATGCAGCATCTTTTTATTGCGTAGGCGATATTGAAGAGGCTTTCAATTGTATTGACCAGTATACGGAAGTTTGTACTAAACATGGTGATGAAGCAGATTGGGTAAATTTATACAATGTCTCCTTTTTATTATATGAAACAAACAAAGATTACATAAAAGCAAAAGAAACATTGGAAAAATCCATTCAGCTAGCGGGAAAATTGGAAAAGTATAATATTGTCAGTAACGGATACAGCAATCTTAGTCATGTCTATATGATGGAAGGGAATTTTGAAAAGGCTTTAGAAATGGCTGGATTAGGGCTTGAAATGGCCAAGTTACATAAACCGGTATCATTCATTTTAGCATTTAGGGTCAAACTGAATCTTGCCAAATCATATATTGGTCTTGAAGATTTAGAAGCTTCCAAGTTACTTATAGATGACATGATCCATGAACCACTATTAGAAGATTTTAAAAGAGAAAAAGCGCAGTGTTATGACTTACAGGGCTCCTGGTACATAAAAAGCAAGCTATATGCAGAAGCTTATGAATCCTATACGAATGCAAGAGATATTGTTGAGGAATATAACGATGTCAACTTATTAAAAACGATTCAGGAAGAACGCTGCAAATTGTGTGAACTAATGAATGATGTACAATTAGGTTATACCGTTCAAAAAGAATACATCGCCCTGCTCAATGAAATTAGCGAACGTCAAATTGCTTTGTCAGCGCTCAAGCTCGACATTAAGCATAGGGTTTCAGCTATAAAAGCAAAGGCAAATATAGATTATTTGACAGGTTTATATAACCGGAGTTATTTGGAGGAAACTGCTAACAAATGGTTACAGGAAGCATCCATTAACAATGAATCTATTCAATGTTTAGTGCTTGATATTGATAATTTTAAAGGGATTAACGATGAATTTGGGCATCTTTTCGGTGATGAAGCCATCAAACTTGTTAGCAAGGCATGCTCAAGTACGCTAAAAGAAAATGAACTGATCGGCCGTTATGGTGGAGATGAATTCGTTGTAATATTAAAGGGTGCTACACGTGAAGAAGGCTTGATAAAAGCGAAGCAAATAAATCATAGCATACGTAACTTGTGCATCAATAAAGATGGAAAAACAGTGAAGATAAAGGTCAGTATTGGGATGTCAAATAACTTGGATAGAAAAGTAGAAACCTTTGAAAATTTATTCTATTCTGCGGACATGGCATTATATGAAGCAAAAAAAGGCGGGAAAAATCAAATTCGTGTTAGTCGATAATATGAATTAGTGATAAGAATATAGTTATTTGGTAGGGGACACGATTCAAATATGAATCCGTGTCTTTTTTTTGTTGTGATGTTGTAAACAAGAAATATGCATTATTAGTAGTGTTACAACTGGATTATTCTACTGTAGAAATTTAGGGAAAGCTTCACAGTCTTTTCTTTAAACGTTATACAAAGTTGATAACTATTTGATAAGGTTAATAAAACGATATGACTTGCGAGTTGAAAATGAAAAAGATGAATAGGGCTTAATAAAATAGGTTAAGAGCAATAAATTAAGGGTAAACGATTTAGAAGGAAAATAAAAAAATAAAGATACACAGCGATTAAAAGGTTATACATTTTTATAATTATTGTATAATGTTAAGTGAAGGGCGATTTATCTATATACATAAGGAAGAACGAGCGTAACCGAATAATTATTAGGGGAGCTCATGAATAAAAAGTCATTGTTATGGGAGCTAGTGCAGCAGGAATGGCAAGTACAATTCGCTTGCAACAAGAGGGTTACGAGGTGGAGCTGTTTGAAAAGGATGCACTGCCGGGAGGGGCAGATTCGAGTCTAAACAAAAAGATTACAGAGGGGGAAACACAATATGTCAGGTAAGAAAAAGGTGATTGTAATAGGCGGAGGGCTTGGTGGTTTATCAGCTGCAATCTCACTTCAGCAAAAAGGATACAATGTTGACCTATACGAACAGAATCATCATCTAGGCGGAAAGTTGAACCGTTTGGAGCAGGATGGTTTTGGCTTTGACCTGGGTCCATCCATACTAACGATGCCTCATATATTCGAAACTTTATTTCAGCAAAGCGGAAAACAAATGAGCGATTATGTTCCGGTTCAGCGATTGGAGCATCAATGGCGCTCATTTTTCCCGGACGGTAATACACTTGATTTATATGAGGATTTACAGGATATGGAGAACTTGAATCCTTCTCTAACGAAAAAAGACATTAAACAATACAAAAAACTACTGGAATATTCTAAAGGATTATATGAAATAACGGAGCAAGGGTACTTTAATCAAGGGTTAGACAATTTAAAGGAAGTGCTCCAATATCACGGTGCGTTCCAATCGTTGCGGAAATTTGATTTATCTTCCACAATGTTTGATGCAATTGGTAAAAGAATAAAGAACCCGCAATTCCGGGATATGCTAAGTTATATTGTAAAATATGTTGGATCTTCCGCCTATCATGCGCCGGCTGTTCTAAATATGATGATTTACATGCAGCATGCCCAGGGAATTTGGTATGTACCTGGTGGAATGCATAATTTAGCAAATGCTTTAGTGAAGTTAGCAGAGGAGATTGGTGTGACATTCCATCTTGGGAAAAAGATCGTGAAATTAGATAAAAACAAACGAGTTATTACAGCTGCCTATACAGATGATGGAATGAAGTTGACTGCCGATTATTTTGTTTCCAATATGGAAGTCATCCCAACGTACAAACAATTAACAGAAGAAAAAGAAACTTATACCGATAAATTAGATAAAAAATTCGAACCCGCAAGCTCGGGGCTGGTTTTACATTTAGGGGTTAAAAATAGCTATCCGCAACTTGCCCATCATAATTTCTTTTTCTCCAACAATATGAAAAAACAAATGAATCTGATTTTTGATAAGCATGAACTTCCTGATGACCCGGTCATTTATTTAGTGAATGTGAATAAAACTGATCCAAAACAAGCACTGCCAGGCCATGAGAATCTGAAAATTCTTCCACATATTCCTCACCTTCAAGAGAAACCCCTAACTCGACAGGAGTATACCGAGTTTGCTGAAAAGGTATTAATCAAGCTGGAAAATATGGGATTGGACAGACTTAGAGAAAGTATTGTCACAAAGGATATGTGGACACCGCATGATATTGAACGAACGTACTCTTCAGACCGCGGGGCAATTTACGGAACCGTATCCGATAAGAAAATGAATAAAGGATTTAAACATCCGAAGCAAAGTGAACGTTATGACAATTTATATTTCGTCGGGGGAACCGTCAATCCAGGCGGCGGCATGCCAATGGTTACGCTTAGCGGGCAGCAGGTGGCGAAGAAACTAATGGAAAGAGACAGGCTGAAGTAGACAGCGTATTAGCTATTAGACAAAAGCAAATGGAAGGAACATGATCAATGGAAACTTTGTATTTGGTTGTGCAAATACTATCCTTACTCGGATTATTATGTGGTGTGCTGATGTTTTGGTCTACAAGAAAACCACCAGCAAAAGAGGGGAATCAGCCATTACCTGCATTGTCGATCATCATACCAGCCAGAAATGAAGCGCTTCGGTTGCCGCCATTGTTAAAATCACTCCAGCAGCAAAGTTGGAAGCGTTTTGAAATAATTGTAGTCGATGATGGTTCCTCGGATCATACTGCTGAAGTTGCATTGTCATACGGAGCGAAGGTATTAAATAGTAAAAAAGTAGGCGGGATGAGCCCGGGTAAATCCAATGCTTGTGCGTACGGGGCACAATCTGCAAAAGGAGAATGGCTGCTGTTTTTAGATGCGGATGTTCAGCTTGCCGATGAGGACAGCCTTGAGCGCATGATGAATAGCTTCAGCAAGCAAGAAGGAAAAGGGATCTTATCCATTCAACCGTATCACCGGATTGTAAAATGTTACGAAAATTTATCCGTAATATTTAATATTATTGTGCTGACAGGAATGAATGTATTTACCGTTTGGAAAGGAAAGTTTGCAACGGCAGGATCATTTGGACCATGTATCCTTTGTGATAAGGAGAGCTATATTTCAACAGGGGGGCATGAGGCAGCGGAAGAGTCGATTATGGATGACTTTGCACTGAGTGATGTTTTTTTAGCTAAAGACTTACCGGTAACCAATTATGCCGGCAAAGGGATTATTAATATGCGTATGTATGAAGAGGGTCCGAAACAATTATTGGAAGGCTGGACAAAAAATCTGGCAACAGCTTCACAGTCTACTCATAGATTTGTTATGATGCTCATTCAGCTGTGGATTTTTGGTGTCATAATGGCAGTGTCGGCAACAATTCTCGCTTTTTTGACGGAATCTTCTGTGGCGCTCTTATGCGGAATTATTGTCTACTTATTATACGGAGGGCATGTGTATTTTCTGGCGAGAAGAGCAGGGAATTTTCATCTCATGATGTTCTTGTTCTATCCTTTTTTTGTTTTATTTTTTACAGCCGTATTTTTATATTCATTATATCGCACACATGTTTTACATTCGGTCATGTGGAAAGGCAGAAAAATCAAAGTGTAATAGGAGAGAGGTATGACAGTCATAAATGCAATTTGGCTTCTCATTGTTAATATAATGGTATGGCTTGTTCTTCATTTTTCGATTTCAGCGCTCTGTTTCAAAATTCCTTTACGCTATTTTTTGAAGGATGTTGTATTTCTCCGTATTGCAGAGTGGGAGGAAAACGGGAAGATATGGAACCGGTTATTTTTAGTGAAGAAATGGAAAAGGCACTTAATTGATGGGTCTTCGATTGCAAAGAAAAGTTATAATAAAAGCCATTTGCACGGTACAAAGCGGGAAGATTTAAAGATTTTTGCAGCTGAAACAAAAAGAGCGGAGATAACGCATTGGCTGCTAATTTTGCCAGCGCCCCTTTTTTTCATATGGAATCCTGTTTGGGCAGGCTGGATTAACATCGCCTATGCACTCTTCGCCAACGTCCCATTTATTATGACGCAACGTTATAACAGAGGACGAATTGAGTCTATTGTAGGTTTATCTAATCGTAGCAATTAAAAAGTATATCTATATCGTCCAATCGCAAAATAAGACGTATGGAAGTTCACTATGTTAAAATTTTATTGAAATAATGTTTGAAGGAGACGATAAAATTGGGTCAGTCATTACAAGGTAAAGTAGCGGTTGTAACAGGTGCTGCACGCGGAATCGGTAAAGCGGTAGCGGTAGCATTAGCAAAAGAGGGTGTGAACGTAGGGATCATTGCACGTTCGGAAGAGGCACTACAGCAAGTAGCGAAAGAAATTGAAAGCCATGGCGTTAAAGCTGCTTATGCAGTGGCGGATGTTTCGAATTTAGAACAAGTACAGAAGGCTGCTGGCCATCTAAAAGAAAAGTTGGGGTTAACGGATATTTTAGTTAACAATGCAGGTGTCGGGAAATTTGAAAAGCTCGTGGACATGGATCCGGCAGAATTTAAAGAAATTGTCGACATCAACGTAATGGGTACTTTTTATGTATCGCACACAATTGTACCGCAATTAATCGAGAAAAACGCGGGTGATGTTATTAATATTTCATCAACAAACGGTTTAAACGGTGCGGCAACATCAAGTGCATACAGTGCTTCTAAATTCGGTGTCATCGGCTTAACCGAGTCACTTGCTGCAGAAGTGCGCCGTAACAATATTCGCGTAACAGCATTAGCGCCAAGTACGATTGCAACAGATTTGGCGGATGCACTGAACTTAGTGCCTGATGAAAAAAGAGATCAATATATGCACCCTGAAGATATTGCGGATTATATTATTGCTCAATTAAAGCTGAACAATCGCATGTACATTAAAAACGCGACATTAATGAATACAAATCCATTCTAATCATGGACCGGTTTTCATAACTGTTGAATATGAAAAAGCCCTTCATTCTGTTTGCTGCAGACTGAAGGGCTTTTTTTAATAATTCTATTTTAGGGTGTAAAAGCGATTAGAATTCCTCTTTTAATATAGAGTAATAAACACTATCCACGAGAGTACCTTTAATCATATGATTTTTTCGCATCGTTCCTTCATGGGTCATCCCTAAACGTTGCATAACTTTAGCGGAGGCCGCATTTTGAACGTGAGATTCAGCAAATACACGTTCTAAGCTGAGTGTATTGAAGGCTAAGTCCAATATTACTTTGCTTGCTTCTGTTATATAGCCTTTTCCCCAGAAGCTGCGGTTTAATGTAAAGCCGAGTTCCCCGCTTTTATTCCATTCATGGACACGGAACTCGATTGCACCGATCATTTTATTGCTTTCTTTTAATACAATCGCATACTTCCCGGCAGGTTCTTTCATAAAATAATTCTCAATCATCTTCTTCGTTTGTTCCAGATCTTTGTGTGCATGATAAAGAAATTTCGTCGTTTCCTCATCCGCAGTATATTCGTACATATCTTCAGTATCCTCAATAGAAATCGGACGTAAAAAAAGACGCTCGCTTTCCAGATGACTGTTTTTTTCTAGTAATAAATTAAGGTTTTCCATTTGTTTTCTCCAATAATATGACTTTTATTCGAGAGTGTTACAGGCTTTCTTATCATAACATAATATACATTTTTTAACAAAAAACAGATATGTTTAGTATAAACTTAGGGTATTAAAGTGGAAATTAATCAAATGGAAGTTGAATGAACTGATCAATAATAAAGGAGGCAGCACCGAGGGCAATTGCACGATCCTTTAATTTCGAAAATTGCACAGAATAGTTATCCCGCTGAAAATGCATAGTATTAGAGTGAATTGTATCTAATATTGATTGCTCGATAAACTTTTGCGCTTTTATAATTCGATTACCAATAATAATTTTTTCCGGGTTAAATGTTTGAATTAAATTGGTGATACCGAGACCGATATAGTACCCGGTTTCCTTGAATAACTGTATAACATCTTCATTGCCCTCTTCAGCTAAAGTAATTATCTGCTCTAATGTTAATTCTCTTTCTTTTAGCATATAAGTTGCGTCATGGATAAGGGCATATTCTGAGGCATATGCTTCCCAACATCCATTACGGCCGCATGTGCATTTACGTCCATTCATATGTATGATGGCATGTCCGCTTTCGCCCGAATAACCGTTAACCCCTAGATAAATATTATGATCAATAATAATTCCGACACCTAGCCCGATTCCTATACTTAAATATAATAGATTTGAAGTTTCTTTATTATTTTCAAAAATATATTCTGCATAAGCACCAGCATTGGCCTCATTCGAAATATAGATTGGGAAGTCAAAGTGATCACGTAAATAGCTGCTAATATCAAAATTTTCCCACCGTAAATTGGGCGCAATAATAATGACACCGTCTTTATTAACGGAACCAGGAACAGCAACGCCTAATCCGACGATCGAGAATGGGCTAGGGGGTACATTTTCCATGAGTAATTTTATTAAATCCAAAATACTTTTTAAATACGCGTCAAGTTGGATTGTTGGTACGAGTTGGAGATTATCGAAAACAATTTCCCCTTTTAGATTAAAAACTGCACCATATAAATAGTTAACGCCAATATCAATGCCAAGTGCAAAGCCAGCTGTTTCATTAAACCTTAATAACCGGGATCTTCTCCCTCCAGTTGAAAAGTCTTTTCCATCTTCTACGATTAATCGGTCCTCTATTAGTTCAGTTACTAGATTTGCAACAGTTGCTTTTTTTAACCCTATTTCTTCAATGATTTCTCCTCTAGAAACGATTCTTTTAGAGAAAATATAATTTAAAATTTGCTGCTTATTGAACTTTTTCCCTATTTGTTGATTCCATGACAAAGTAACAATCCCTCCAATACAAAACGATCATAAATTTAATTAAAGTATAACAAAAAAACTTTGTTCATCCAATAGACAAACAAATATTAACATGTTATCCTAATTTTAAATTAAGAATATTACAAATATTAGAAGGGGTGTAGTTCATGTATAAATGTAAGGGCTTTCTTTTTGGGATTCTGATAGTAATGTCAATGTTATTGGTGGCTTGTGGGCAGGATGCAGGAGATTCAAGCACAGGCAAGGCTAGCTCAAGTGATTCAGCAGGGGATAAATTGAAGATTGGTTTATCGGTATCGGACTTAACATTAGAACGTTGGCAGCATGACCGTGATTTCTTCGTAGCTAAAGCCGAAGAAATGGGTGCAGAAGTCGTAGTGCAGTCTGCAAATGGTGATGAAGCAAAGCAATTATCGCAAATACAAAATATGCTGTCTCAGGATTTAGATGCATTAGTAATTATTGCGATTAATTCTGATTCTTTATCTACTGTTGTGGAGCAGGCAAATGCAGAAGACGTTCCAGTATTAGCATATGACCGATTGATTAACGGGGCAGACATCAGTGCATATGTTTCATTTGATAATGTACGTGTGGGCGAGATGCAAGCGGAGTATTTAGTGAATTTAAAACCTGATGGAAACTACTTCTTAATGGGGGGATCTCCAACGGATAACAACGCAAAAATGTTCCGTGAAGGGCAAATGAATATTATTCAGCCATTAGTTGATAAAGGTGATATTACAATTGTAGGCGATCAGTGGGCGAAAGACTGGGATGCAAATGAAGCATTAAAAATTATGGAAAACGCATTAACTGCAAACAAAAACAATATTGATGTTGTCGTTGCTTCAAATGATAATACGGCAGGTGGCGCAATCCAGGCGTTAGAAGCTCAGGGATTAGCTGGTAAAGTACTAATTTCTGGGCAAGATGCTGACCTGGCAGGTGTTCAGCGTATTGCAGAGGGATTACAGACAATGACAGTTTACAAGCCAATAAAAGCAATTGCTGAAAAGAGTGCAGAAGTAGCGGTTCAATTAGCAAAAGGTGAGGAAGTTACTGCTACGGATTCTGTAAACAATGGCCAGATGGATGTTCCATTCATTAAGCTGGACCCAATTTCAGTAGGTAAAGATGAACTTATGACAACAGTTATTGAAGATGAATTCCATAGCTATGATGATGTATATAAAAATGTTCCGGAAAGTGACCGTCCGTAAATAACAGCAAAAGGAGGGGAGAATTTCCCTCCTTTCTCTAAATGAGGATATCGAGAATGGTGGTGGAAACATGACTGAATATGTTTTAGAAATGAAAGGAATAACAAAAGAGTTTCCAAGTGTTAAGGCTCTGGACAATGTTACTTTTTCAGTCCGAAAAGGTGAAATCCATGCCTTATGTGGTGAAAATGGTGCAGGGAAATCGACCTTGATGAAAGTATTAAGCGGCGTTTATCCGGCGGGCACATACAGTGGGAAAATTTTAATCAAAGGTAAAGAAGCAAGTTTCAAAAATATTAAGGAATCACAAGATGCAGGAGTGGCAATTATTTATCAGGAACTGGCATTGGTTGGTGAAATGACGATTGCCGAAAATTTATTTTTAGGACATGATTTAATGCGCTCGGCCGTTATTAATTGGAATGAAATTTATAAAAATTCGATGGTAGCACTTGAAAAGGTTGGTTTAGATCTGGACCCACAAATGAAGGTATCCGAATTAACGGTAGGAAAGCAGCAACTTCTGGAAATTGCAAAAGCCCTGACGAAGGAAACGGATATTCTAATCTTAGATGAGCCGACAGCTGCTCTTACAGAAAGTGATGTAGCTGTTTTAATTAAATTGTTAAATGAACTTCGAAAACAAGGTGTAACATGCATATACATTTCGCACAAATTAGGAGAAGTAATGGAGCTGGCTGATTCTGTAACAATTTTACGTGATGGTCAGACAATCTCAACGAATTCCATCGAGTATCTCACTGAGGAAATGATCATTACAAAGATGGTTGGTCGTGAACTGACGGAGTTATTCCCTTATGAGGTGCATGAAATTAGTGATGAAAATGTATTACATGTAGAAAACTACACTTCATACAATAAATCAGGAAAAAAAGTTGTATCTAATATAAATTTCAATGTTAAAAAGGGTGAAATTGTAGGCTTTTCCGGCTTGATGGGAGCCGGCCGCTCAGAGCTGTTTATTAGTTTGTTTGGCGGAATGCCTGGTAAAAAAGAAGGTACGGTCAAATTAAATGATAAAACCGTAACAATTAAATCACCGGCAGATGCCATTAAAGAAGGATTTGCTTATGTATCGGAAGATCGTAAGCGATACGGTCTAGTACTAGGAATGGATATAGCAAAAAATACGACACTAATTGCATTAAACAAGGTGATGAAACTAAATGTGATTAGCCAAGCACTTGAAGTAAGAGCAGCAGAAGAGATTACAACCAAGATGAAATTAAAAGCACCTAATCTAGACATAGAGGTAGGAAAGCTAAGTGGCGGAAACCAGCAAAAGGTTGTTTTGAGTAAATGGATTATGAACAATCCAAAACTATTAATCTTAGATGAACCTACTAGAGGGATTGATGTTGGTGCTAAATATGAAATTTATAAAATTATGAATGAGCTCGTTCAACAAGGTGTAGGGATTGTACTAATTTCATCTGAGCTGCCCGAAGTTTTAGGAATGTCAGATCGAATTCTTGTTATGTGTGAAGGAAAAATTACGGGTGAATTTACAAGAGAAGAAGCAACGCAGGAAAAAGTAATGATGTGTGCAACTGGAGGGGAAAAACGTGATTAATGAACAGACAATCAAAAAAGAAAGTAAATTATCCTTCAAATTCGATTTACAATCCTATACCTTAATTCTTGCTTTAATTTTTATTGCTATTATTTTCACATTTTTTACTGACGGAGAATTCTTATCTTCTCGTAATATTTCTAATTTATTTACCCAAATGTCAATCATAGCTGTACTTGCGGTAGGAATGACATTAGTAATTGTGGCAGGTCACATCGATTTGTCGGTAGGTTCAATTGTCGGAGTTACCGGTGGAATTGCCGCGATGCTGCAAGTTTGGCAAGGATGGAGTACACCGGTTGTTGTACTCGCAGCAATTATAATTGGAGGTTTAATTGGGTTATGGCAAGGATGGTGGGTCGCATACCGAGCAGTACCCGCATTTATTGTTACGCTTGGTGGGATGTTGATATTCCGAGGGGTTCTAATCGGTTTATCGGATGGTCAAACGATTTCATCATTAAACCCAAGTTTCAAACAAATCGGAAACAGTTACTTACCATTTATACCAGGTTATATTATAGCTGCTATAGCCGTTATTTTAATGATAGCTTTCACGGTAAATAGTCGTAGAAAGCGTAAGGAAATGGGCTTATTATTATTGCCTTCTGTAATCGATTATGGAAAAGTGACAGTTTATTCTGTTGTTCTAGTAGTCATTACGTATATGTTGAATCGTTATTTAGGTATTCCAATCCCGTTTTTAATTGTAGCGGTAATTGCGCTTGTTTTCATGTTCATTACAACAAAACAGCATTTGGACGCCGGATTTATGCAATAGGCGGCAACCCGGAAGCAGCAGCATTATCGGGAATAAATATTAAACGAAATACGCTATATGTATTCGTCAGCATGGGTGCTTTAGCTGGAGTAGCAGGTGTGTTATTAACAGCACGTTTAAATGCAGCAACAGTATCTGCCGGGAACAGTTATGAATTGGATGCCATCGCAGCCTGCGTAATTGGCGGTACATCTTTAATGGGCGGTAAAGGGAAGATCTTTGGTGCGATTATCGGTGCACTCATTATGGCAAGTATTGATAACGGAATGTCGATGATGAATATCGGCGCTTACTGGCAGTATATCGTAAAAGGTTTGATTTTAATTTTGGCGGTATGGGTTGACATCATTTCTAAAAACAAATGAATCGGGGGAATATTATATGTCATATTTCAGCAATATCTCAGCAATCAAGTATGAAGGACCAAAATCAACAAGTGATTTAGCATTTAAATACTACAATCCAGAGGAAGTTGTTGGCGGGAAAACGATGGAGGAAACTTTACGTTTTGGAGTAGCCTATTGGCATACATTTACGTATGATGGCGGAGATCCGTTTGGTGCAGGAAATATGGAGCGGTCATGGGACAAATTTTCCGGCATGGACCTAGCAAAGGCACGTTTAGAAGCTTCATTTGAATTTTATGAAAAGTTAAATGTACCATTTTTCTGCTTCCATGATGTAGACGTTGCACCGGAAGGCCAGTCATTGGCGGAAACGAATAAAAACCTGGATGAAATTATAGACATGATGGAAAAATACATGGCTACATCAAAAACTAAGCTCCTATGGAATACAGCCAATATGTTTTCAAACCCACGCTTTGTTCACGGTGCTGCGACTTCACCGAATGCAGATGTTTTTGCCTATTCGGCAGCGAAAGTGAAAAAGGGCTTGGAAGTAGCAAAGCGTTTAGGTGCTGAAAATTATGTCTTCTGGGGTGGTCGTGAAGGCTATGAAACACTGCTTAATACAAATATGAAGTTAGAGCAAGATAATCTTGGTATGTTCTTGAACATGGCGGTAGATTATGCAAAAGAAATTGGTTATGAAGGTCAATTCTTGATTGAACCAAAGCCAAAAGAGCCGACAAAACACCAATATGACTTCGATGTAGCAACAGGGATTGGTTTCTTGCGTACGTACGGATTAGAAAACAAATTCAAATTCAATATAGAAGCAAACCATGCAACATTAGCCGGGCATACATTTGAGCATGAGTTACATACAGCACGTATTAACGGTATGCTGGGCTCAGTGGATGCCAACCAGGGCGATACATTACTTGGATGGGATACGGATGAATTCCCTACAGACCTTTACACAAACACGTTAGCGATGTATGAAATTTTGAAAAATGGCGGCCTCGGAAAGGGCGGTTTGAACTTTGATGCAAAAGTACGCCGTGGATCATTTGAGCAGGATGATTTGTTTTATGCACATATAGCGGGAATGGACTCATTTGCTGTCGGACTGAAGGTTGCCCACAAGCTATTGGAAGATGGTGTGTTGGAAAACTTCGTAGATAATCGTTATAGCAGTTATAACGAAGGTATCGGCAAACAAATTGTTGATGGGACTGTCGGCTTCAAGCAGTTGGAAGAATATGCTTTAGGGCTTGGGGACGTTAAAAACAGCTCTGGTCGCACAGAAAAATTGAAAATGATTATAAATCAGTACATTTTAAATGTTATAGCTGAATAATTGTGGTCAAGAAGCTTTTTGAGGCTAGAGCAAAAGATTTATACTTTTGGTCTAGCCTTTTATGCAGTATACGGGTGGAGGCAGAAATATGAAGTATGTAATCGGGATTGACCTAGGAACAAGCGCTGTAAAAGCACTGTTAATGAATGAGCAAGGAACTATTGTCGATGAAGCATCAAGGAGCTATCCGCTTGTTCATGAAAAGCCAAGTTACTCAGAGCAAAATCCAAATGATTGGGTGACTGGAACTAAAGCGGCAATTCAGGAAATTGTTAAACGGTTTACAGGAGATGTTTCTACTATTGTAGGGATTAGTTATTCTGGTCAAATGCATGGATTGGTGCTACTTGATGAAAATAATGATATTCTTCGACCTGCAATCTTATGGAATGATACGCGGACAACAGAGCAGTGTAAGCAAATTATTGAACAAGTTGGGCAGGAGGACCTGCTGAGAATTACTAAAAATAATGCTCTTGAAGGTTTTACGTTACCAAAGATTGTATGGGTAAAGGAATATGAACCGGAAATTTTCAAAGCGATAAAAACTTTTCTATTACCTAAGGATTATGTGCGTTTTGTGATGACTGGAAATTTGCATATGGATTATTCCGATGCGGCAGGCACATTATTACTGGATATAGAAAAGAGCGAATGGAGTCAGGAAATAGCTGCAGTGCTGGGAATTGATTTAGCAATATGTCCACCGCTTGTGTCATCGGCAACAGAAGTGGGGCAATTGACAGAGGAATTTGCTAAAAGCACAGGATTAACGACCGCAACTAAGATTTATGCTGGTGGTGCGGATAATGCTTGTGGGGCAATTGGTTCTGGTGTTGCAGGCGATGGTAAAACAATGGTCAGTATTGGTACATCGGGAGTTCTATTATCATACGAGGAATCCAATACAAAGGATTTTGAAGGAAAGGTACACTATTTTAACCATGTTGTAGAGGATGCTTACTACACAATGGGGGTTACGTTGTCGGCTGGGCATTCCCTTAGCTGGTTTAAAGAGAGATTTGCGGAAGGGCAGACTTATGATGAATTATTTGCGGGGATTGATACAATTACTCCCGGAAGTAACGGATTATTATTTACACCGTATATTGTAGGTGAACGCACACCTTATGCAGATTCTACAATTCGTGGAAGCTATATTGGCATAGATGCATCACATACAAAGCAACATTTTGCGCGGGCTGTGATGGAGGGAATCGTTTTTTCACTGCGTGATTCGTTAGAGATTTTCCGCGCCTCGGGCAAAGATATTACCGAAATGGTTTCTATCGGCGGTGGCGCAAAAAGTCCAGTCTGGCTACAAATGCAGGCCGATATTTTTAATGTAACGGTGTATAAACTAAAAAATGAGCAAGGGCCAAGTATCGGTGCGTGTATGATTGCAGCGGTAGGAGCGAATATATACAAAGATTTTGAAGAAGCTGTTCAGGCTTGTGTTCAAGTAGAAGGGAAATTTGAACCGAATCCTGAAAATGTAGAAATATACAATCAGCTATATGCGGTATATCAACAGATTTACAGTCAGACAAAAGCGTTAAATGAACAATTAAAACTATTTCGCTAGGGAGGAATTCATAATGAACAAAGTAAAATGGGGTATTTTAAGTACAGCAAATATTGCGCAAACGCAATTAATTCCGGCTATAAAACGTGCTGAAAATGCGGAAGTCATTGCAATTGCCAGCCGTGGTTCAAAGGTACATGCGATCGCTGACAATCTAGGAATCGAAAGAGCTTACGAGAGTTATGAAGAATTATTAAATGATCAAGAGGTAGAAGTAATTTATATTCCGCTCCCAAATGATTTACATAAAGAGTGGGTCATTAAAGCAGCAAAGGCAGGAAAGCACATTTTATGTGAAAAACCTGCTGCATTAAATGAAACTGATTTAGAAGAAATGATTACAGTTTGTAATGAAGAGAATGTACAGTTTATGGAAGCGTTCATGTACCAATTTCATCCTCAGCACATGCGAGTAAAAGAAATTATTGATTCTGGAGAAATTGGTGAAGTAAAACTTTTTAAATCAAGTCACTCCTTTTATTTAACAGATCGTAAAGCTGACATTCGCATGAACGCAGAAAAAGGTGGGGGTGCCATCTGGGATGTGGGATGTTATTCGGTTCATGCAATGCAACTCATTTTGGGTAATGACGTTAAGTCACTTTCATTTAAAAGGATTGCAGATTCAAAAAATACTGTCGATATTTCTGCGTTCGGAATAGTCGAGCTGGAAAATGGAATCCACGGCATGATCGATTGTAGTTTTGATATGACAGAACGAAATGAATATGAAATAGTGGGGACGAAGGGAACGTTAAAAGTTAAAAATGCATTTAGACCAGACCGTCTAAGCGGGAATGGACAAATTACTATCAATACTTTAACAACTGAACGTATCGAACAAACCGGTGGAGATATATACAAGCAAGAGGTTGAATGCTTCTCTGATGCTGTACGTACTAATGGAGCCCTGACGGTACAGCATAATTATTCACGTAAGAATGTGGGGATTTTGCATGCGATTCAGCAATCGGTAGCCACAAATCAACAAATCGTATTAGCTGATTACGTTTGCAATGATTGAAGTTAGATCTTTTGGACAAATAAACAAGCATCCCGTTTATGAAGTTATTTTAACGAATACGAATGGGATGTATGTAAGCAGTTGTACATTAGGTTGTACTATTACGGCAATCGCTACCCCTGATGCTAATGGAATAATTGAGAATGTTGTTTGTTCATTTGATACGGCTGAAAAATATAAACAATATCCGCAGTTTTTTGGTGCGGCGATTGGACCTTTTGCAGGCCGTCTTGAAGATGCTGTTTTAGAAATTAATGGAGTTTCTTTTCAAGCGAAGGCAAATGAGGGACACCATTTATTGCACGGCGGAAATGACGGCTTTCACAATCAGCTATGGCAATTTGAAACAGGTGTTTCCTCGCGTGGACAGTTTGTAAAATACTTTTTTAATTTCGAATCCGTTGATTTTCCTGGAGAGTTAAATATGTCTATAACCTATACATTAACAGCCAGTAACGAGCTAATTATTTCGTATGAAGGTATAAGTGATGCTGATACAATTTTAAATTGTACAAATCATAGTTACTTTAATCTAAGCGGAAATTTAAAGCGTACGATTGAAGGGCATACATTGAAATTTTCCAGTAGAGGAATGCTTTATATTGATGAGCAGGGGTTACCGCTGGGCAATATAGAAAATGTAATTGAAACAGTATTTGACTTTAACGAAAAGAAATATTTGAGAGAAGTCATTGGTAGTAATTTTTCTCAAGTTAAAATGGCGAGCGGAGGCATAGATCATCCGTTTCTATTGGAGAAAAAAGAAATCGAGTTATTGGATGAAGAGAGTGGTCGTAAACTTACGATTATAACGAATGAGCAAGCTTTAGTCGTATATACAGGAAATAAAATCGGCAGTGGCTATTCGTTTAAGGAAGCGCCCGCACAAAATTTTTTAGGTGTTTGCCTAGAAGTGCAAAATGTGCCAAACAGCGTAAAACATAAACATTTCCCCAGTTCAATAGTAAAAAAAGGAGTTCCTTATCGGCGTGAAACAATCTACAGATTTACCCATCTATAAAATATACATCCATGAATAGAAGAAGCACCATTCGATTATGAATCGAATGGTGCTTTTAACCTTACATATTCGATTGATGGGCAGTGGAAATTTTTTCTTCTCTTCCATTTGTTTTTCTCGTTAAAGAAAAGACTGCACATGCTAACGCAACAAGTACAAGTGCACCGCCATACCAAGCTGCATGTGAAATCGTGTCTGTTTGAGTGATTACGATTCCGCCAAACGCTGATCCCATTGAAATACCGATCTGTAAAGCCGAATTATTAAAGCTTTGCTGAATATCGGAAGTAGCAGGATCTGTCTGAATCAAGTAGCTTTGCTGTGGTGGTGATAAACTCCAGCTTAGCGCTCCCCAAATCATCATAATCGGTATGAAGATGATAAGAGAGAAGGTTGTGAATGGCAGTATGAATAACACGACTGCAAATGAAACAATAACGAAAATGATACTCTTTGGTGCACCAATTTTATCCGAAAGCGTTCCGCCAAATGCGCCGCCGCTTACTGCAGCAATCCCGAATAATAAATAGCAGAGACTGATCCAGCTGGAATTCAGACTTAGTTCTGTTTCCAAAAATGGTGTGAAGTACGCGTACATCGTATAGTGTCCAGCCAGCATAAACATCGTTGCAAGATGGGCACTGCCGATTTTGGAACTGGCAACTGCCTTTAATTGTTGCGAAAGTGGAATGGTCATTTCCCCTGGTACTTTCTCTAAAAAGATTGAAATGAGAATAAATGAACCTACCGATAAAATCGCAATACCTAGGAAAATTACACGCCATCCGAAGTAATCGGAAATTAAAATGCCAAGTGGTACACCTAATACAAGCGAAGAACTAATTCCCATATAAATGAAACCAAGTGCCTTCGCACGATGTGCCGGTGAAACTACTTTTGCAGCGAGGATTAACGAAAGCACGGTAATCAGTGATGTACTCATTGCACTTAAAATACGGGCAACCATCATAAATGTGTATGTCACACTGAAATACATCATGATATTACTGATGAAGAAAATAAACAACGAAATAAGATATAACTTTTTTCGTTCAACTTTGCTCGTTAAAACTAATAACACAGGACCGGCGATTGCATAAATAAGGGCAAACACGGTAATCAGTTGTCCGGCAGTGCTTATTGAAATATTCATATCAGTTGCAATGATTGGGAGAATGCCTCCAACGATCAGTTCCACCAACCCGACAGCAACTGTTGATAATGCGAGTATTAAAACTTTGAAATTCATATTTTGTCTTACTTCCTTTCTTATAAAAAAATAAAAAAATCCTGATTACAAAAAATGAAAAAAATCATTTTCTGTAATCAGGATTTTATGGTTCCTGGTAGAGACCCTCAAGCCATATTCTTGAGGTTATACAGTTACTATTAACTTGGATAAATGAGCACTTTGATAGTTTACTCGTTTTCAAAAAAAATTTCAAGTATGTGTTTTTTAGTAAAAAGCTGTCCTCGTAATAAGAGACGAGGACAGCATGCTGAATGAAGCGTATAATTAAAAGCTGAAGTGATCCGGATCCGGCCCGATAAGGAAATCTTGGTTAAGGGAAAGCTTTTACTTCCAATTGAGATAAGCGTGGATAGTCAATTCCCGCAAGCAGAAAAGCACCAATTTTCTTATAAAGAAAATTGATGCTTTTCATTTTGTATAAGGTCCGTGGGGCAATTCTAATCGACAGCCCGTGTATTATTTATACTTTAAACTTATGCATTACTTGCTGTAAGTGATCGGCCATCTGATTTAAAGCATGAGCAGAGGCACCCATTTCTTCCATAGAAGCATGGATTTCCTCCGTTGTAGCCGCCACTTCTTCAGCCGCAGCAGCAGTCGTTTGTGCATGAGTCACTAATGAAGTCGCTGTAGAGGAAGTTTGTTCTACAGAAGCCGCCATTTCCTGGGCAGTTGCTGTAACATCATCCACTTTAGGGGCGATAGTTTGCAGTGCCTCTAAGATTTGCTGGAATTTTCCGGCTGTCTCGTTTGTCAGCTGTATACCCTGCTGAACATCTGTCTTCGCATGGTACATCAATGCAACGGAATTCGCCGTGTCTTCTTGAATTCCTCTTATTAATAGATTGATTTGCTCTGTTGATTGCTGAGAGCTCTCTGCAAGCAGACGAACTTCCTGTGCGACAACGGCAAAGCCTTTTCCATGCTCACCCGCACGAGCAGCTTCAATGGCCGCGTTCAGCGCTAATAAATTTGTTTGGTTTGCAATATTATTAATAACATCTACAATACTTCCGATTTCATCAATACGCTTTGATAATGCGCGAATTTTTTCATCTGATTGTGCAACCGAGTCATCGATTGAATTCATTTGATTCACTGTGTTTTGAACGACGATATTTCCTTCGTTTACTGTACCGATTGCATTAGTCGATAGAGAAGTGACCTCGTGTGAACGATTTGCAATTTCAATAATATTTTGACCTAATTGACTCATCGATTGTGCGTTTTGTTCATTACCTTTTAGTTGCTCGTCAGTGCTGATGGCTACTTCTTGTACTGCGTGTGCGGATTGCTCCGTCGCCTCGATTGTTAAATTTGTACTTTCTTTCAATGAGGAGGCGGCTTCTCGAACACCTTCCGCACTATGCAACCCTTGTTGTATTAGAGTACTTAAGTTCTCGCGCATTGTATTAAATACTTGTCCTAAATGTCCAATTTCATCTTGGGTATTAATATTTACTTTTACGGATAAGTCACCTTCACTAATAAGGGTTGCCTTTTTAGATAATTCCTGAAGTGGTCCATTAATTGAACGGATAATCAAATAGACGAAAACTGCTGCGATAATAAAGGCAATAAAGACAACTGTTAAATCATTAAGCAAGTTTTTATTTGCAACTGCCTCTGCTTCGCTATCAAATGTTTTCGCAAGCACGGTCCATCCTGTTTGTTCATTTTTAACGTAGAAAGTTTTGGTTTGATCATCTTTAATAACACCATTGTTTTCATTAATATTATTACTGATTGACTCTCCGGCTGCTGAACCGATTTCAATATCAGGTGCTGCCATAAAATTGTTTTTGCTATCCAAAAGCATGGTGAAGCCTTTCTCGCCAATCACTACTGAATCATTAATCTCAGCTAATTTTTGAATCGCCAAATCAATCCCGATAACGCCTGACTTGTCCGCTAATTGTTGCGCAATCGTTACAACAAGAGTACCGGAACTTGTTGCAATGTAAGGATCGGTAATAATTACTTCTCCCTTTGCTTCAATTGCCTGTATATACCATGGACGTTCCCGTGGATCGTAGCCCGCTTCGTATTGATGTGCGGGGCGACGTAGCATTTGACCATCAGCTGTCCCTACATAGGCTATGTTGATTTCTGGGTGAAGTGCGAGGTATTCATCGAATAGTGAATTAATTTTATTATCATTTTCCAGGGTATCTTGTGAAATATAGGATGAAAAGTATGACATTTGCTGAAGCTTTGGCTGAATTGTTTCTGTAATCTTTGAATTTAATAAATTTAAACTTTGTTCAGCAGTTGACTCATGCTCTTCAAAAATCAGGTTTTCTGTATTGTTATATGAAAAAAAAGATACAGTTAAGGTTGGTATTAAGAGTACTATTGCAAATGCAAAAACAAGTCGAAATTTAATGGACCACTTAGTAAAAAAGTTCAAAATTATAACATTCCTTTGCTGTTTAGGATAATAGTATAGAAATCAATATATATCGATAATACTTTATTACTATTATATAAATATTGCAATATATATTTTATTAATAAGATTCAAAATTATAAAACTATGTAGAAGGGGGTTATGGTTTCACGCAATTTTCAGTTGGTGAAGGTTGATAACGAACGATATCGAAAATGGATTATTTAAGGGTATATTTGGTGGTGGGTCAACTCTTTATCGAATTTTCCGAAATTATAAGACCAAAAGGGAAATTGCAAAGTGCAATTTCCCTTTTGGTCTTAACCGAAACAATTACGTCCCAGCCTCATTAAGTTTTCTATATTAAAATCAAATAAATATTGTTCCAGGTATATTTTTATTATTCGATTCCGCGTTTATCTTCTGCCACCATTATTAAAATCTTACCTGCTTCAAATTGCTCGTTGTAGCGCTCTGCCTCGTCTTCCGGAATCCCCATACCGACTAAAGCACCGACGATTCCACCGACCATTACACCGGTAGCTAATCCGGTTAATCCGGCAGCGATTGGTCCCGCTGCAACAACAGGGCCGATGCCTGGAATTGCAAGTGCACCAAGTCCGACAATAACTCCGCCAAGTCCGCCTAATGCGCCGCCAGCAGCTACACCTGTAATGGCACCTTCCATAGCATTTGCGCCGGTTTCATTTGAAATTGCATCCACATCCGATACGTTCTTACTGATGATTGAAATATCCTGTGCACTATATCCTTGTTGCTTTAAGTCTTCAACTGCTTCAATAGCTTCTGCTTCTGTATCATAATATCCTACGACATGTTTTACCATTTCCCTCATCCTCTCAAATTCTCTTTTCACATACTAAAATTTACCCTTGAGGAATATTTGTAAACATGAGGAAACAGGGAAGGGAGAAAACATAACGAAAAAAAGCCATTCTGATAAATCAGGAATGACTTTCTGCTGTTTTATTATAAAAGTGTTGTACCGCGTGTATTTTCATCTACCATAATTAAAATTTTGCCAGATTCAAATTGTTCATTGTAACGGTTTGCTTCATCTTCTGGAATCCCCATTCCGATAAGAGCACCCGTCAAGCCGCCGACACCTGCACCGGCTGCCGCGCCTGTAATACCGGCAACTATTGGACCAGCTCCCACGATTGGACCGATACCTGGAATTACCAATGCGCCAAGACCTGCAAGCACGCCGCCAATTCCGCCTAAAGCACCTCCCGCAGCTGCGCCTGTTACAGCACCTTCTGCAACGTTTGCACCTGTTTCATCGGTAATTGTATCAACATCTGATCGGCTTTTACTGATAACTGAAATATCTTCAGTACGGTAACCTTGTCGTTTCAGATCCTCGATTGCATCAATTGCCTCTGATTCTGTATCATAATACCCCACAATATGTTTTACCATTTCTATCATCCTCCTCATCTAAATGTTGCACAATGTAAATTTACCCGTGTCGATTGTTTGTAAACATAACTTGTTAACATCGATGCTAATTGGAGGGTGGAAATAGAAACATTAGGTTAAATATAACTTTGCCATCCAAAAGCCGGCAAAAGCAAAGGAAAGACCGACCGAATATGTGAGTATAGAGTAGAGTAAAAATTGCTTCCATTGTTTTGCATGGACAAGTGTAAGACTTTCCAATTTGAAAGTTGAGAATGTAGTAAACGCACCTAAAAATCCAATACATAGAATAAGGTTTGCAGTTGTATGGAGATGCATATTAACTAAAAATCCCAATGTAAAGGAACCGAGCATATTTACCGCAAAAGTACCGAAGTGAACAAATCGGTATGCATGATTGAGCCGCTTAGAAATAATAGCACGCAAAATCGCTCCGAAAAATCCACCAACGGCAACTAACAAGAAATTCATCATACAGGTTCCTTCCTTTCCCAAAGGCTTCTCCCGGATTTCATACCAAGCGCAACAAAAAGGAAACCGAAGATGGCACTAATGAAAATATAGAGAATGGCAAAAAAATAAGAGTGATGCTGCAGCAGCTGGATCACTTCGACACTAAATGTGGAAAAGGTCGTAAACGAGCCGATTAAACCTGTTTTTAATGCAGATAAATAGTTGGGATTTGCTGTTATTTTCTGTTCGAAACCGGAAGAGAGCAAACCTAAAAGAAAGCAGCCTGCTAAATTCACTGCAACCGTCGCAAAAGGGAAGGCAGCTGTCTCGGTAGTTGTGAAGAAAAGAATGGAAACGCTATATCGTAATGCCGCTCCAATAGCACCACCGATTCCTATTAAAATCATTGGCATATTCAATAACCTCCTTAAATAAAACAGACTCCTACCAGTTCATTAAACTGACAGGAGTCTTTCGTCTATAGGCGGTTAAGGGCGAATCACGCCTATCATGTTCTATTTACTACATTAGTTTATCAATTAATGGCAAGTCAAGATTCTCTTAATAAACAGTGGGATTATCCATAAATATAAGTCACTCAGGTATGCCGAATCTGACCTGTTAATTAGGTGAAGACAAATCGTTCCTTCATAGTTATTCTTAAATAATGGAAATAGGAGGAATAAACATGCAACCACTAATTCATGGAATTTTATTGGCATTTGGCTTAATTTTGCCACTGGGTGTTCAAAATGTATTTATATTTAATCAAGGTGCAACACACCGGAAATTTACGAAATCATTGCCTGCAATAGTAACAGCAGGTGTCTGTGATACGATTTTAATTTATTTGGCAGTAGCTGGGGTATCGGTAATTGTTTTTAGTTTTGAATGGTTGAAATTATCGCTTTTTTTAGCAGGGTTCTTTTTCTTGGCATATATGGGATGGGTAATATGGAAGGACAATTCATCAGTTAAAGCACACCGAGAAGAAAAAGGTTTTTCAGCGCGACGTCAAATTACGTTTGCTGCTTCAGTGTCGCTACTTAACCCCCATGCTATTTTGGATACAATCGGGGTAATAGGAACAAGTTCATTAGCTTATACAGGTTATGAGAAATGGATGTTTACATTGGCCTGTATAGTTGTGTCGTGGATTTGGTTTCTGTCACTTGCCATTGTCGGGAGAAAGATTGGACAAATTGACGGAAACGGGAAATTCTTAAATTCCCTTAATAAGATATCTGCCATAATTATTTGGATAATGGCACTCTATATGGGCTATCAGTTTTATTCACTGCTCTAACGAGGATGTTATAGAAAGGCAGAATTAAAAAAGTGGCTTATGAAAATTGAGACTTTAAAGAGTGGGTATAATTTGAAAATTTACAGGAGAGATTACGAAGTAATGCGGAGAGGGAAACCCCAAAAAGTATTTATTTGCTAAATAGCCATTTTGCGGGGAGTGGAAAAGAATATGTAGGAAATAGATGGTTAATGTTAGCCAGACTTGCCTGTTAAACGACTCGGGAAACAACAGCATTTTATGTTTTTCGAGCTTTTTTATTACTTGGAAAAGAGTGGGTTTATTGTAGCCCTAAAGAATGACTTGGGGTGAGATAGCAAATAATTGCTTTAAATTATGTTAAAATATTTAATGGAGCTATTTAACTTACGCTCACAACTATCTGCGCGGTAAAAAATCATTTCTTTTTTTGTTTCTGAATTGAGGGATCAATTGCAGATGATTTACCGTAACCGACCTTTCCCTTAAAAAGATCCACCCACCTCTAATAAAAGTTCCTTTGAAACAAAAGAAGTAAAAGTACAGAAAGGATTTGATTGAATGAGATCTGAGATTACTGCAGATCAGAAATTAAGAGAACAAGACTTTTCTCGTCAAGAAGCAACTAGTGACTATACTTTTGACCGAGTTCCGCGCGAAGAACGCAAAATGGGCTGGTTAAGTATCACGAATATAACGTTTGGGATTGCAACTGCCATTTTCTATTTCCAGATGGGAAGTGTGATGGCACTACAGTTCGGAGCGGTCAATGCGCTCATCTCTGCTGGCTATGCAATCATTGTTGCAGGTATCCTTGGAAGTATCATTGTTTATTTATCGGCTAAGTCCGGCATGAACGTCAACTTATTATCCCGCGGAGGATTCGGTTATATCGGAGCCTCATTAACCTCATTAATTTACGCATCAAATTTTATTATGTACTGTGCATTTGAAGGTATGATTTTAGTCGCTGCAGTTCATGCATTTTTTCCGGCGATTCCGATCTGGCTTCTAATTGTAATCTTTGGTTCCTTAGTAATTCCGTTAAACTGGTTTGGCATTAAACAATTGGACAAACTTCAAAAATGGTCATTGCCTATTTTTGGAATGTTTCTTATTACAGCCATTGTTATTGCTTTTAATACCCCATCAATTAACTCCGGAAATTTCTGGACCTATATGCCTGAAGGTGTTCAAATAGGAGGTACGGCATTACTGTTATGTATCGGAATGCAACACGGTATAATGGGACTTACAGCTTTAATTGCTTCGGATTACGCACGTTTCCTGAAACCGAAAGACTTGAAAATCGGTTCAATTGCTATCGGATTTATTCCGCAAATCTTCTGTTTTGGTGTAATGGGCGGCCTTGGCATTTGGTTCGGTGTAAAATTTGCCGAAGCAAATCCCGGCGTTTATATCGTGACATTGTTAGGGCTTGGTGGTGTCGTATTTACGGTACTGACACAAGTTCGTATTAATATAACGAATATTTACAGCAGCTCACTTTCCCTCTCGAACTTTTTTGAAAACATGTTTGGCTTTACACCAGGGCGCCGTTTTTGGGTAGTTGTAGGTGGTGTCATTGCGATGATACTGATGCTTGGAGGTATTGTCGATCATCTTCAAATTGCGATGACTTTCCAAGGTGTAGCACTGATGAGCTGGGCAGCCGTTCTCGTAACGGAAGCGCTCGTTCTCAAAAAATGGCTGAAAATCGGCCCGCGCTATTATGAATCCAGACAGGAAAACCTGTTTAAATGGAATCCGGTTGGTGTCATTGCATTGATTGTTCCAACAATAATCGGCACAATTGCAGCACTCGGATATATGGGCACATTCCTGCAAAATACTGCCGCCTTTTTCGCAGCGCTGATGGCAGCAGTTCTGACTGTCATTTTAGGGTTGACGACAAAAGGGCGATACTATATTAGGAAAGAAGCAGAGGATATTCCGAAAGAGGACTGGATTGCTTAAAAAATTTAGAGCCACACTTACCATTTCGATGGAAGTGCGGCTTTTTGTTGAGGGGAATGAGAAAATTAATGGTGGATTATAATAATCTCCTCTACAAAAAAATACCAAATAGTACTTGTTATTAGGGATTTTAATATATACAACCCATTTGGGGTTATAGTAAAATAATACTATGTAAGATATTGGAGAGTTAATTTGAAAGCGGGTCATTTTTATGAGTATTGTTGTAGGAGGTATATTAATCTGCCTCATCGTATTATGCATACGTCTGCACAATGAAAAGGCGAAGTTGCAACGAAAAATAGACTTATTTAAACCAATGATTGAAACGACTGAGGGCATCAGGGATATAGTATATTACTGTGAAGTATACCCGAAACTCAAGTATCTTTATTTAAGTCCGAATTTAGACAGTATTTTAGGGCCAAATTCGCTGGAAAAACATTTGAAAAATCCGGACAAAATTTTCGGAATTGTTCACCCTGATGACCTCGATATTTTAAGGAAGAAGCAATTAGGAAATATTAACTTTGATAAACCGATAACGGTAAGGTTTCAAAACCATTTAGGACAGTATATATGGTTTGAAGAATATGCCACTCCTGTTTATAAAGACGGGAAAGTTATAGCGGTACAAGGTGTTTTCAGAAATATACATAGTCAACATATTTTACAGGAACAATTGGAATACAAATCGACTCATGATGGATTAACAGGTTTATATAATCGAGAGTATTTCCAATTAAAAAAGAATGAATTTAATGGAATGGCCATCCCTATATCTGTAATTATCGCAGACTTAGACGACTTGAAAGAAATTAATGACGAAAATGGCCATCAAATGGGGGACCGGTTAATTATTGCAGTAGCCGATTGTTTAAACAAATATGCCGATAAAGAAATGATTGTTGCGAGAATTGGCGGAGATGAATTCGCAGTTATTATTCCGGATAAGTATGTTTTAGAAGTTGAACAATATATCGAAAAAGTACACTCAGAATTGAATGGAATTTCTATTAGCTTACCGTTCTCTCCTATTCGAGTTTCAATCGGCTATGAGTATTCACCTTCTTCGTATGGCGTAATGAGACAATTATTTAATAAAGCCGATCAGAAAATGTATAAAAACAAAAAGATGAAAAAGACAATAGTAAGCAGATAAGCTTTTCAGTAATCATCATACATATAATATATTTTTGAACTAACCTCTAAGTGAAAATTGGACAGGGGTTAGTTTTTTTAGTAATGGGAAGGGCTATCCGAAAAAAATCAGACCCCCCTAGTAATTGTTATTATGCCATTTTGTTCCCTTATATAATTCCCTTACTTTTCCAAAATATTATTTACAATTCCAATAAAGATAGTATACAATAGGGATATTGAATTTTTAGAATATTCATAGTAAATAAAAGGGTGGGTAATATGACAGAAATTAAAAATGATTATTTAGTAATTGGCGATTTGAACGCACCTGTAAAAATTGAAGTGTTTTTAAATTACGCTTGTCCGTACTGCGCGACGTTTTATGATTTAGTTGATAATACGCTACCAAAGTATTTCACAGAAAAGAAGGTAGCATTAGTAGTAAAGCATTATGATAAGCCACGTGAAATGCTATTGCCTGGAACGCTAATCAATGCAAATTTAGATTATTCTAATCCAGAAAGAACATTAGAAATTATTAGTGAGCTATTTAAGAATCAGGCAACATGGGATAAGTATTCAAGTTTTGAAATAAAGAAATACATTGAAGAAAAATATAACTTAAAAGAAGAATTTTCAAATATTGACCGCAGCTTACTAATTACTGCTGAGGCAATTGAACGTAATGTGAAAATGGTGCCAACTGTATTCATCAATGAATTGGAATTCCAATATCCACGTGAGATTTTTGCAGAAGAGTTAGTGGAAATTATAGATAAAGAACTAGAAAAGGCGGAAGTTTAAATGCAGAGTCTAAAGAAATTATCATTTCTATTTTTATTAAGTACTTTCATATTACTTTTAGCTGCTTGTAGTGATGAGGATGGAACGGATTCAACGGCAAAAGAAACAAATACTGATAGCGGGAAAAAAGACGTCTTAGTTGTTGGTTCATCAGGAATCTATCCTCCTTTTATTTCTGTGGATGAAGACGGCAAAGCGCAAGGTTATGACGTGGAAGTATTAGAAAAAGTTGGCGAAGCTTTAGGGTATGAAATAAAATGGGAGTTTGCTGAGTTTTCTGGTATCTTTGGTATGCTTGATGCTGGAAAAATTGATACGGTATCCAATTTAATTGCAATGACAGAAGAACGGCGTGCAAAATATGATTTTTCAACTCCTTACGCTTATTCAGGTGCTACTCTAGTTGTTCATGAAGATAATAATAGTATTAACAGTATTGAAGACTTAAAGGGTAAAAAAGTTGGTGTTTTATTAGGAAATAACTTGCATCAATTTTTAGAGAAATGGAATGAAGAAAATGGTGGTGAGATTATTATTACACCATATCAAGATGTTAGCGGAACATATAATGAAGTGGCTTTAGGTCGATTAGATGCATTTATTGATGTGAAAATTACTGCAGCATCTCGTATTCGTGATGAAGGTTTACCATTAAAAATTTATGGTGAAGAATATTTAGTTAACTTTGATTATGGCTTCCCATTTGTACGCTCTGAAGAAAACAAAGAGTTTTTAGAAGCGTTTAGTGCAGAAATTCAAAAGCTTCAAGAGAATGGCACATTAAAAGAGTTATCAGATAAGTGGAGTGCAATTGACGTTACAATTCCACATAAATAATTTTTAATGTAGGCTGTCCAGAGTAATCTCTGAACAGCCTTCTGTGATTTTTATTTTAATAGAAAAGAGGGGTTTTGTGAATTTTGATTTTGGCTATATGATTGATATTTTTCCTAGGATCATAGAGTATTTACCAATTGTTTTGTATATGGGAACTCTTTCATTTATATTAGCGGTTATTATTGGTCTAATATTTGCAGTAATTATTAATTTTAAAGTTCCGGTTATTTATCAGATTTTAGTTGTTATTATTTCATACTTCCGAGGGGTTCCAACGCTTATTCAAATTTTTATTTTCTATTTTGGAATGCCACAATTATTCCCTAGCTTTAACTCATTAGATGCTATTACAGCTGTTATTTTTGCGTTAAGTGTTAAAAATGCAGCATATTTATCTGAAGTATTTCGTTCGGCATTTTTAGCAGTCGATAAAGGCCAATTTGAAGCATGTGATGCTGTAAACATGACAAAGTGGCAAGGATTACGTACGGTTATTTTGCCACAAGTATTACGTGTAGCAATTCCGTCATCTGGAAATTATTACATTATGATGATTAAAGAAACTTCATTAGCTTTTACGATTGGTGTTATAGATATGCTTGCTAGGGCAAAATTAGAATCAGCTGTTACTTATAAATTTCTAGAAGCCTATTTAACAGTTGGTTTAATTTATTGGGCTATCACCGTAATATTATCATACTTACAATCAAAACTTGAAAATTATGTAGAGCGTCCCTATAGAAAGGAGGCAACGAAATGATTAAAATTCAAAATTTGCATAAAAGCTATGGAAGCATTGAGATATTAAAAGGAATTGACGTAGAGTTAAAAGATGGTGAGGTACTAGCTATTATCGGTCCTTCGGGGTCAGGAAAATCTACGTTTTTACGGTGCTTAAATTTTTTGGAAAAGCCAGAAAGGGGTATTATTCAGATTGATAGCGAAGAAGTGAATTTAGAGAAATATCAAAAATCCCAAGTAGTGAAGTTACGTGGAAAAACGGGAATGGTATTTCAAAACTATAATTTATTCAAAAATAAAACGGCTTTACATAATGTATCTGAGCCATTGCGTCTAACTAAGAAAATCCCCAAAAACCAGGCTGAACAAATAGCATATGAAATACTAGCTGAGGTTGGACTGAAAGGGAAAGAACTTAATTATCCTGTAGCACTTTCAGGGGGGCAACAGCAGCGAGTTGGCATAGCCAGAGCACTTGCACTTGATCCATATGTAATCTTATTTGATGAGCCGACTTCATCACTAGATCCAGAGCTTGTAGAAGAAGTATTAAACGTAATGAAGGCAGTTATTAAACAAGGTCGAACTATGATTGTTGTAACTCACGAAATGGAGTTTGCAAAAGAGGTAGCAGATCGCGTGATTTTCATGGCAGATGGACATATTATTGAGGAGGGAACACCGGAAGAGATTTTCGAGAACCCCCAAAACGAACGAACAAAACGTTTCTTGAAAAATTACTTAACACTACATAATTTAGATGGAGATGGCATTTAAATTCAGTATCCTATGTAATGACGTAATAAAATGAAAACCGATATGATAAATTGAAAAGCGGATTTACGTATCGGTTTTTTGAGAGGTTAATGACTTTAATTGAACAATAATTTTTCTAAAGCAACTGAATGTTATCCACGGTAATGATCCCGTTTCGCTAATTATCCTATTTCCTGTTTTACCTCAAACCGGTTAACGTTTTTGTTTTCCCACAAACTTCAGTGAATAAATATGTGTTTGGGATAAAGCAATGACTTCTTCTATAAACTCTTCTTTGGATTCTTTAAAATTGCTGTTAATCCAATTTTGAATAAGTCCGTAAAATCCGTATGCAGTATATCGTTTAAAGTAATCCATATTTACCGGGATATTATTGATTGTTTGAAATATAAACTGCTCCCCGTATATTTTTAATATCGTTTGAGGAAATTTTGTATGTAAGCCTGTTAATGTATCATCGTATTTAATCAGTTCAAAGAAATTTCGATTATCATAAATGTAAGAAATAATATTAAAAGAGGGTTCACTTAGTTTTGTCGTATATACTTTTTGACCAGGAGAATACGGTTTCCCTACAGATTCTTCCAATCCCGCAAGCATTGTTTCAAGTAGATCCTCTGCCAATTGAAATTTATCCTGGTAATGTACATAAAATGTACTGCGATTGTAAGAAGCATGATCGACAATATCCTTTACGGAAATCGCATGGTAGCCTTTCTTTTTGATAAGGTCAATTAACGCCACTTTTAAATGTTCTTTTGTTCGGTTTTTTCTTTTGGATGTATCATTTTCCAAGACATTCCCTCCATGTAAAAAGACAAAATAATAGTAAGTGTCTACTTATTATACATTTTACAATATTCTAATGATTGATGTATTTATTGGAATTGTTAAAATTGAAGTGTAAAGAAAATGCGCATATTTCTGCTATTTCTGTTCAATTTAACTTAAATATGTATGTTTTCGATGACTCATTATATAGGAGGAATAAGAGATGGGAAAATTACAAGGTAAAGTAGCAGTCATCACTGGTGGTGCGTCAGGTATTGGTGCAGCTACAGCAAAATTATTTGTCTCTGAAGGTGCTAAAGTCGTATTAGTTGATTTAAATGAAGAAAAAGGTAAAGCTTTCGAAGCGGAATTAAAAGCGCTTAACGCGGACGCATTATTTGTTAAAGCAAATATTACAAGTGAAGAAGAAGTAACAAATATATTCAAACAAACAATTGAAGCATTTGGGAAAGTGGATGTCGTATTTAACAATGCCGGCATCGGCCGTGTTTTCCCTTCACATGAATTGGAATATGCTGAATGGCGCAACACAGTTAATGTAGACTTGGATGGTGTATTCTTGGTAGCACGTGAAGCTATCCGTGAAATGCTGAAATCTGGCGGAGGGTCAATCATCAATACCGCTTCTATGTATGGCTGGGTTGGTTCACCAGGATCGGCAGCATACAATGCAGCAAAAGGTGGGGTTATTAACTTAACACGCTCACTTGCACTTGAATATGCAGAGCAAAATATTCGTGTGAACTCACTATGCCCAGGCTTCATTGACACACCGATTATTCCGGAAGAAAGCAAACAGGCATTAGCTTCAATGACACCAATGAAACGTCTTGGACAAGCAGAAGAAATGGCAAAAGCTGTATTATTTATGGCAAGTGACGATTCTTCATTCATGACTGGCAACAGCTTAACAGTTGATGGTGGATATACAGCCCAATAATTTTTGATTCAAAGCGCACTTTCAATTTGGAAGTGCGTTTTTTGTGTGGGCTGTTTTTATTAGAAAAGTTAAGCGGGATATTAGAAAAAGTGGTCTTCCGTCAATATTTCGGACAAACGTTAAGAGACTTTTTTTTGCTACCGCCCTTCGGTTGCTCTGCTTTTCATCCCTCCATGCCCAGACCTGGGCATGGAGGGATGAAAACCCTGTAAGAGAACTTTATGAGGCATTTTGACAAACGGGCTCCTGTTGATTTCTCTCAAATTGGTTTGGTGATAAATAACCGATTGTTGAATGGCGTCGTCGTTCATTGTAAAAGTTTACGATATATGACTCCACGCTCTTTCTTGCTTCTATTTTGGATTCGAAACGGTGACGATAGATCCATTCTTTTTTGATTGTGGCGTGGAAAGATTCAATACACGCATTGTCATAGGGATTTCCTTTACGACTCATGCTAATTTTAATCCCATGTTCTTTTAAAGTTCTTGTATAGCTTGTGGCACAATATTGTGCGCCTCGATCTGAATGATGAACTAATCCTTTTTCGGGTTTTCGAACTGCTAAAGCATGCTTCAAGGCTTGATCTACTAATGTTTCTTCCATATGATCTGCGATGGCCCAGCCGACGATTTTACGAGAATATAAATCCATGATTGACGCAAGATACACCCACCCCTCCAGTGTTCGGATATAAGTTATATCTGCGACCCATACTTTATTTTTATCTTTTACTTGAAATTGACGTTTGACTAGATTCGGATAAATAAATTGATGGTGATTGGAATCCGTTGTTCGTTGAACAGTTTTCGGGATTATGGCACTTAACCCAAGGTTTCGCATCATATTCGCAATTTTCTTTTGCGAACAGACATAACCTAAACTCGCTAAGTCTTGCGCAATTCGAGGGCTACCGTATGTACCAAAACTCCTCGCATACGATCGATGAATCTGATGGGCAATTTCTGTATCACGTACTTCTTTTTCCGATAAGGGCTGTATCTGTTTTTTACGCCAATCATAATAACCGCTTTTTGAAACCATCAATACTTTACACATCATCGCAATGCCAAAGTCGTTTTTATGCTTTTCAATGAATGCATAAATCACTCGGGGTTTTTCGCGAAGATGTGCATAGCCTTTTTTAGAATTTCATTCTCTTCTTCCAAATCCCGTAACTTCTTATCAAACGCTGCCTGCAACTTATCTACTTCGCTAGAAGTAAAGTAACGTGTGACATCCTGATTTTTCGATTCACGATAATCTTTAATCCATTTATGGATAGTTGAAGACCCAATTTCAAACTTAAATGCCAGATCTGAAACTTTTGCGCCATCTTCTAAAACAGACTTTAAAATGTATTCTTTTGTTTGTGCGTCTAATCGCTTACGAGTTTGTTTTTCTTTCATCGGTTCCACGTCCTTTTTTAGATATCTTAATCTTAAAGTGTCTCTTAAGACGTGTCCATTTTTTATACTAACCTCAAAAGTGTTGTCGATATTAGCAAATGCTAAAGGAATATTAGAACAAAGCGAACACTTTTTAGAACATTGGAAGGATTTTTTAGAACATCACAGTTTTATTAGAACAAATAAAAATATATTAGAACATTTACATTTATATTAGAAAATCCCGCCTACTTCAATTCGTGCTAACCGTAAATAAATATTTCTGTTAGAATAAATTTACAGTAAATTCTAACAATTTAGGGGGCAGAGTATGGAGGAGATTCAAGAGAAGAACTTAAATAGCGATACAATCACGAAATTGGAACAGGTAGTGGAGACAATTTTAGGGAAGGACAAGGCAACTTTTACGCTGCGGGACAAAACTTCTGGAGAGATTCTGTATACATATCGAGGGGAGCATTTAATGCGTCCTGCGTCCAACATGAAAATTCTTACAGGGGCAGCTGCAATTTCGGAGCTTGGACTGGACTACCGATTTAAAACAGAAGTTTTTATCGACGGAAATTTTGAGGACCACACGTTAAACGGGGATATTTACGTGAAGGGTTACGGTGATCCGACAATAAATGAAGCGACACTTAAGCATTTTGCAAAAGTTTTGCGGGAATACGGCATCCGACATGTGAAAGGTAAGTTAATCGGGGATGATACATATTTTTCGGGTGAAACATTGCCTCCTGGTGTTGATGATGAAGGGGAAACCCATTATTACGGTGCACGTATTTCGCCTATTACGATGTCACCAAATAATGATTTTGATGCGAGCACAATTATCGTCGAGGCAGCTGCCGGGAATATCGGGGAAAAGCCGATGTTTAATGTCATCCCGCATTTAAGTGGTCTGCAAATTTCTAATGAAGGGAAAACAGTAGATAAAAATGCTGAAAATACATTAGAAATCCGCCGAATTAATAATACAAATCATATCGTGATTACCGGTGAACTACCAGAAGGAGAAACGGCGAAAGTATGGGTGTCCCACCAGGATCCTACAAAAAACACATTGCTGTTTTTCAAAGAACTATGCAAAGATGCAGGCATCCGCTTTGAACAGGAAGATGCCATTGCAAGCGGCACGATGCCAAAGCATGCCCAGCTAATCCACACGCACGAGTCTCGTCCAATTGCAGAGATGTTTTCTATATTTATGAAACTAAGCAATAACAGCATCGCCGATATTTTCCTGAAAACGATGGGGAAACAAAAGCATGGAATAGGCGATTACGTGCATGGCCTAAAAGTAGTGCGAGCTTATTTGGAAAAGCTGCATATCGATTTTGCGACATGGCAATTCGCTGATGGTTCTGGCCTGTCACATCATAACCGTCTGCACTCAAATGGTATATCCGAGCTATTGTATAAGCTGCAAAAAGAACCGTATTTCGAGAACTTTTTCGAATCCTTGCCTGTTGGAGGAAATACAAACAGAAAGGTTGGCGGGACGTTAAAAGACCGCTTTTTAGAGCCGGAACTGCAACAGCAAATTTTCGCCAAAACAGGCTATATCCATGAAGTGAATACATTGTCAGGCTATGTTACGGGAAAAAGTGGGCGAGATTATATTTTCTCGATTATGCTTGAAGGCAGGGAAGAGGGAATTCCGTTTTTGGATGAAGGGTTGAAGGCAATTATTGATATAGTGTAACCATTGAGCGCAAAGAAACAGTCTCAATTATTAGCTGCTGACTAATAGTTGGAGACTGTTTATTAAGAATTAAATATACTGATAAAATAATCCGTCACGTGTATCGAACCAAATTAGTTTGCCGTGTTTTTTACGCGGGACTGTTGCCTGCAAAGCCCATTCAGGGAACTGTTTGTACAATTGAATCTGATCCCCTGTTGCCAGTGCGATAAATGATACGTAATGGTCTTTCGTCATGGGGTGGTCTGCCGAAATGGACCATTGCATATCGATTTCCTCTACTTTTAATTTTTGTTCGTCCGTTGCTTTTACAGCTGCTAACGGCTCCAATTTCCGTCCGCAGCACGAAACGGTAAAATTCCCAGTTGCTAACCCGATATTCGAGCAGCTTGGGCATACATAATAGCTTGAATTTTTCATATTGCCTCCTACCAATTCATTTTGATTTATTTCACCTGTCAGTAAATTTTCTATTGGAATATCGAAGAGGGCAGCAAGCTGAGGGAGAAGTGTAATGTCAGGACAGCCGATCCCTCTTTCCCATTTTGAAATGGTTCGGTCCGATAAAAACAGTGCATCTGCTACTTGTTTTTGTGTCATCTCTTTTCCCTTACGCAATGTATAAATTAATTGGCCAATTTTTTCATTATCCATTCGTTTCCCTCCTACTGTTTTAGCATAAAAGGAATGAAGCTGATTCGCAACAAACGGAGCGTAGAGTTGGGATATGAACGACCAACAGCTGAATTCTTAATACCGAATGTAAAATAAATACTAAAGGAACCTTATTTACGTAGTGATTATTAAAAATCTCTTATTCATGATGGAGTGCCAAATAGCTTTTACAGCAGAAAATTAATTGGAAATAAGCGGAGCTAAAGGGCAATACAAATTTATTACTATACTAAGCAAGTAATTTTGAAACTTCCTTGACCTCAATCCGTAGAAATTATTAGGAGGTGTAAGATGAAGAATAGAATTGAAGCATTGGATGCATTAAGAGGATTTTCTTTACTGGGTATCTTGATTGCGAATATGCTGTATTTCCAATATGGAGATATAATGATAAATACAATTGAGCCTACAACATGGTGGGATAATGCAGCATTTTATTTCACAAAAATATTTATAGAGGCATCGTTTTATCCGATTTTTGGATTTTTATTTGGATACGGAATTATTTTATTTGTGCGTGCGTTGGAAAATCGAGACTTGAAGACGCTCGGTCCTTTATGGCGCAGGGTGATAGGGTTAATAATTTTAGGAAGCTTACATATTACATTTGTATGGGACGGCGATATTTTATTGACATATGGTGCAGGTCTTATCATGATCATATCGTTCATTAAGCGTAAGGTGAAAACTTTGCTTATTTGGGCGTCTGTATTAGCAGTGCTGATGATCCCACTTTTAATATTGAAAACAGATGTGTTGTTGCTTGCTGGATTAGAAGAATCAACGGCCGTTTTAGCGAGTGGAACCTATTGGGAAGTTGTGCAACAACGGATCGGTTTAACAGAAGAGGTTCCATTAATCTTCTTCTTAATCGGATTACCAATTGCACTTGTTTTTATTGTGTTGTTGGCCTTTTTCACAATTGGTCCTTTTGTGTTGTTGGGGATGGCAGCAGCGAAGAAGGATTTCTTTACACATATTAGGCTAAGAACAAAGCTTTTAAAACGTTTAGCGTTGCTTGTTCCACTAGGCTTGGTGTGTAAGTCATTCTTATATTGGGATCATTTTGCAGGAAAATTGATTTATGGTACGGGAACATATTTACTGGCGATTGGCTATATTGCTTTATTTACGCTAATTTATTTAGCGAAGGATGAAACGAAGCTTGCACAAGCATTTGTCAGTATGGGACGTTTATCACTAACCAATTATTTAATGCAATCTATTATATTTACATCAATTTTCTACGGATATGGATTTGGCCTATTTGGAAAGCTAGGTGTAGCGGTTGGATTACTGTTAGCAATCGTAGTGTACATCTTGCAGCTTTATATTTCAGGAATTTATACAAAACGCTTTTCAATTGGACCGGTCGAATGGTTACTGCGTAAATTTGTTTATTTGAGGCAGGGTCGTAGTTAATAGAAGCAGGAGCACGCCAGGTCAACAAGAAGAACTTTTTTTCTTTTAGCCCGCAACCTCTTTAAAAAGTACAAAAACATCCACTTTTCTCCCCCCAGAGGAAAAATGGATGTTTTTCAATTTGCCACGGCGACTTTTTCAACTCACTAATCACTGCTTTTCCAATACCTTTCGTTCAATCAGTTCAACGCCTTTATACATAATCGTTGCCAATACAATAATGATGAGAAGCGCCAAGAATACTAACGTAAAGTTAAATACTTGGAACCCGGAAATAATCAGATAACCGAGGCCGCTTGATGATACTAAAAATTCGCCGACAATAACCCCAACCCATGATAAGCCGACGTTTACCTTTAAAGTAGAAATAATCGTCGGGGTAGAGGCAGGAAGAATAACATGCCGGAATGTTTCATATTTGGATGCCCTGAAAAGCTGCATGACTTTAATATAGTTTTCGTTTACTTGCTGAAATGCGGAAAAAATAACGATGGTCGAAATAATAACCGAAATGAGCACACCCATTACGAGAACTGCGAGCATATTCGGTCCGAAAACCACGAGAATCATCGGTCCAATTGCGACTTTAGGCATTGCATTCAATACGACAAGATAGGGGTCCATCACATTGGCAAATGTTTTGGAGGACCATAGCGAGATTGCGAGCAATGTTCCAAAAAGGGTTCCTAATATAAAGCCGACAACGGTTTCAAACATCGTAATCGCAATATGAGGAAATAAACTGCCATCCGTTATTTTTGTAATAAACAGGCTTCCCACTGCGCGTGGGCTGCTGAAAATCAGCGGGTCCAATATACGGAAATGGGTCGTAAATTCCCAAAATAGAAGAAGACCGACAAGGAGCATTAGTTGGAAAGAGAAAATTTTTCGTTTTTCACGTCGCCGCTTTTCGTTATATTGCTGCTGCAACTGTTCAATATTCATCCGAATCAAGCTCCTTCCATATTTCCTGGAATAGTACTTGGAAAGCAGGGGCATTTCTTGCTTCGAATGGTGTCAGTTCGCGAATTTCCTGTGGGATGATGAAGCTTTTTACAATCGATCCCGGACGAGGGCTAAAGATAAATACCTTATCACTCATCGCAATGGCTTCGCTAATATCATGCGTCACCAAAATGGTCGTCGTTGAAAATTGCTTCAATGTATTCGATACAAAGTTTTCAAGGGACAATTTGGAACGAAAATCGAGCGCAGAAAACGGTTCATCAAGTAAAAGTAATGTTGGTTTTACGGCAAGTGTTCGGGCAAGGGCGATACGTTGGCGCATCCCCCCGGAAAGCTGCGTTGGGTAAAGTTTTTTCGTATGGGCCAATTCAAATTGTTCGAGCAGTTCGTCAATGATTTCACGGTTTTTCCTTTTTTGCAGTGTCAGACCGAGTGCGACATTGTCCTCAATTGTTTTCCATGGGAACAAGAAATCCTGTTGAAGCATATAGCCGATTTCAACATCGGGCTCAGCAAAATTAATCGAACCGGTCGTCGGTTTCAATAAGCCTGCCAGCAAAGAGAGCAATGTGGATTTCCCGCAGCCGCTCGGGCCTAAAAAGGAAACGAATTCTCCTGAAGCAACTGTGAAATTCACATCTTCAAGAGCTGTTGCCACTTGCTGTTCTTTAAAGAAATGATGGGTAACCTGTTTTACTTCCAAATAAGTCATTTACTTCACAACCGCATCGGCAAATGACCGGTTTACTAAATCTTTGTAAGCTGGCTCAAACTCCAGTACGCCTGCTTCGGTCATTACATCAAGTAGATTTTGGAATTCGTCTTCATCGATAATCGGATCTTTTGCATAAGATTCCTGATCACGGTAACGCGTCACAACCTGCTCAATAATTTTTTGATCTGTATCTTCAAAGTAAGGGGCAATCGCTTTTGCCACATCAGCGCTTGATGCTTCGTACACCCATTTTTGTGCTTTATAAAGAGCTTTCGTAAAGCTATCCATCATTTCTTTTTCCGAGAATGTACTTTCTTTCGCCATAAATACCGTATATGGAATGGCGCCAAGCTCTTCGCCGAATGAAGCGACGATTTTTCCGATGCCTTGCTGTTCAAAAATGCTTGCAGTCGGTTCGAAAAGTTGTACATAGTCACCTGTACCTGAAGCAAAGGCGTTCGCAATATTGGCAAAATCAATATTTTGAATCAATGTTAAATCATTGTGCGGGTCGATCCCTTGTTTTTTCAATACAAATTCGCCGGCCATTTGCGGCATACCTCCAACACGCTGACCTAAAAATGTGCTGCCTTTTAAAGCATCCCAGCTAAAGTCGACATTCTGGTCACGTGCGACTAAAAATGTTCCGTCCGTTTGCGTAAGCTGTGCAAAGTTAATTACTTTATCGTTCGGATTTTGCCCAGATACATAAACCGATGTTTCAGCTCCGATTAACGCAATATCAATCCCGTCCGATAAAAGCGCGGTCATCGTTTTATCTCCACCAGGTATAGTGGATAGTTGGATCGATAAACCTTCATCCTCAAAAAATCCTTCTTCAATCGCTGCATAAAGAGGTGCGTAGAAAATGGAACGGGTTACTTCACCAACTTTTACTTCCTGCAAATCCTTCTGACCACAGCCGACCAACAACAATAAAAGCCCAACGAAAAGGGCAATTCTAAGCCATTTCATTTGGTCATCCTTTTCTTTAATAGTGTTGTAGTATCGTATGCAGTAAAGGGGTGAGAGGTGTTACTTCCACATTTCCATTTCACCATAGAAGTCGGTCATGGTACGATAAAGATAACTATTTAGTAAGGTGGAGAATGTTATGGATATAAATCATCTGAAAGGACAGCTTGCAAAACCGCAGCCTTTGTTTTTAGGGGAAGAGACTGCATTCCGATCGGCCGTGCTTATCCCGCTTGTGAAAAAACAGGGCGCGTGGCATATTTTGTTTGAGGTGCGTGCTTTTACGATGCGCAAACAACCTGGCGATATTAGCTTTCCGGGCGGGAAAATCGACGAGACAGATGAATCGCCGCTCGCTGCAGCGCTTCGAGAAACGCATGAAGAGCTCGGAATTGATCAACAGTCAATTGAACTAATAGGTAATCTCAGTCCGTTTGTTATATCACCGGCTTTTGTTGTCTATCCGTTCATCGGTATCATCGAACAGTCGGAACTGAATACGTTTAATAAGGATGAAGTAGAAGAACTGTTTACTGTCCCGTTAGACTGGCTGTTGACACATGAACCGTATGTGCATTATGTTCCGGTTGAACCGAAGCCTCCGATTGATTTCCCGTACGATAAAATTGCGAATGGCGAAAATTACGAGTGGCGCTCAAGCCGGATGGAAGAGTGGTTTTATGAATACGGAAACTACACAATATGGGGTTTAACTGCACGTTTATTAAAGCATTTTATAGAAAAATTAAAATAAAAAATTTGGCGTCTTCCTACTACCGGGAAGACGTCTTTTCCTTTGTTTTACTTAGATTATTAATAGTTTTGAGGAGGAGAGGAAATATACAAATCCTATGGTAAAATCAATGTATTGTCCTAAAGTTTATGCGTAGATGAAGAAGAACCATAGATAGCTGGAGTGGAGCAATATAAAGAACAGGGACTCATTATAAGGGAAGAATCAGGAGGCATTTATGAAAGGGAAAAAGATGTTGTATATAGGAGTTGTTGTAGCGATTGTAATTGCTGCAGCTTTAGATATTGCATTTAAAGGTTTAGGTTATCAACTGTTGCAAAAAATATTTTCATAAGTCTGTAATTACTCGCTGCATTTTTAATGTAGCGAGTGTTTTTATATAAAAAAAGCAAACCTTTGTAAGAAAAGGCTTGCTAAAAAACTACAGATTATAAAGTTGCGAGTATTTATTTTCTAAATAATCTGCCAAATATTTTGCTGAAAGTGCTTCTCCGGTACCCTCTGAAATTAACTCGTTCGGCTTTTTCAATGCACCATATTGATGTACTTTATCAGTCAGCCAATCTTTAATAGGTGCCAATTCGCCGCGTTCGCATAACACATCGAAGTTCGGAATGTCTTGATCCATTGCATGCTTCCATTGCGCCGCATACATGAATCCTAGCGCATAGCTTGGGAAATAGCCAAAGCTTCCATCACTCCAATGCATATCCTGCAGTACACCCTCCGCATCATTTTGTGGACGAATTCCTAAATATTCTTCGTATTTTTCATTCCAAACGCGCGGTAAATCTTCCGCCTGCAAATCGCCATTGAAAATCTCACGCTCAATTTCATAGCGGATCATTATATGAAGCGGATACGTAAGTTCGTCTGCCTCTAAACGTATTAACGAAGGTTCCGAGAAATTAATCGCCTTTAAAAATGCATCGACCGGGACATTCCCGAATTGTTCAGGAGAATGCTTTTGTAAAATGGCGTAATGATGTTTCCAAAAGCTTTCATTCCGTCCGATAATGTTTTCATAAAATAATGATTGAGATTCATGGATTCCCATCGAGGCACCTGTAGATAATGGTAAGCCGTTTAATGAGGCATCGATATTTTGCTCATATAAAGCATGCCCGCATTCGTGAATCGTACCAAAAACAGCCGATCGGAAATCATTTTCATCATACTTTGTTGTAATCCGGATATCCCCACTGTTTAAACCGATCATGAACGGATGGACCGTTTCATCCAAGCGTCCTGCTTCAAAGTCATACCCAAGCTGTTTCAATAATTCTAATGAAGCGGCATGTTGTCCACTTTTCGGGAAGTGTTTAAATAATAGAGAAGTGTCCGGTTTGTTTTTTGAATCACCAATTGCCTTAACTAAAGGAACAATTGTTGCCTTCAGCTCACCGAATAACTCGTCAAGCATATCTGTCGTCATATTCGGTTCGTATTTATCTAATAATGTATTATAGGCCGAACCATTTTTAATTCCCCAATACTGTACAAACCGCTTTTGATAATCGATTACTTCTTTTAAGTACGGTAAGAAAATCTGGAAATCCGATTTTTCTTTTGCATCTTCCCAAGCTGCTTCTGACTTTGCTTTTAAAATGGTGTAAGCTTTAAATTCCTCAGCCGGTATTTTCTTGGACTCGTCATATTCTTTCTTAACTTCTTCATAAAGACGCTGTGTCACAAAGTCCAGTTTCTCATTTTGAAGCTCAGACAGTATTTTACCTAGTTCGTCACTCGTTTGGAGAGCGAATAACTCTGCAGATAATGTTCCAATCACTTCTGCTCTTTGCTCCAACCCTTTTCGAGGAGCCCCTGTACGCATATCCCAATAAATAACGGAAAGCGCTTCAGAATAGTTTTGCATTTTCTTCACATAATTAATAAAAGTTTGTTGCATAATAGTTCACACACTCCTTTCACATTTATTATATAGTACTCGGAATCCGTTTTATTAGTATAAAATATAAAATAAATTTCAAAGGATATATAAATAAGTAGAAACTAACAAAGAAAAAAATATTAAAAAAAAGTTTTCAAAAACTGTTGACGGTTAATAAAAAGGAGTGTAATATTCTAATAGTCGTCAGCAACGAACTGATAACAAACGAGAAAATGAACCTTGAAAACTGAACAAGCAACGTTAATGAAACAAGCTTCTTAAATGAAGCAAACA